>DASRZD010000595.1:0-9998 GCA_035686805.1 Armatimonadota bacterium | reverse complement strand
ATTCCCGATTGACTCGGTATACAAGAGCCTCGTGTTCTCGTCAATCGCCTTCTCGAAGTTCGCCGGATCGGACGAATCCACGAACCGGACCTCGATTCCCATCTTGGCGAGGGTATAGTGGAAGAGGGTGTACGTCCCGCCATACAGATAGCTGGTGGATACTATGTTCTGGCCAACTTTCGTGATATTCAGGACAGCCAGCGTGATCGCCGCCTGACCGGATGCGACCGCCAATCCGCCCGTGCCGCCGTCGAGGGCCGCCAGCCTCTTCTCCAGCACGTCGGTAGTCGGGTTCATGATCCGCGTGTAAATATTGCCGAACTCCTTCAACCCGAATAGGTTCGCCGCATGTTCGGCGGAGTTGAAGACGTAGGATGTCGTCTGGTAGATCGGCACTGCCCGAGCGCCGGTGGCAGGGTCGGCTTGCTGCCCGGCGTGCAGCGCCAACGTCTCCAGCCCCGGTTCTCTCTCATCGCTCATTGCTGTTCCCCCTTACGCATTACGTATTACGGATTACGCGCTGGGTGCCAACCCAGCGTCAGTATATCAGTTTCCGCCTTTGACTTCAATGTAGAATGAGGCGTGGGTCCATACACTATGCATGAAAAGGAGGGCTTTGTCAACGATTTAGTGCAGAATAGCACAAAATCTACTTGGAAGCATACTTCGCGAACTCATCGCAGGCCCACATCTGCCATTCGGGCTCGACGGCGAGGGAGCGCACGTCGCCATAGTACCCGCAGATGAAGCCGCCGCCATTGCTCCCGAGGATGTCAATCAGCTCCCTGGCTCGCGCTCGGATGTACGCCTCATCGCCGGTGGGGAGGTCGCGCTGGATGTCAACCGGCGACCAGATCGCCGTCTTGCCGTGGCAGGTCTCGGCGAGGAAATCGAGGCCGGAGAGGGTCGGCTGGTCGAGTTGGAGGACCTTCATGCCCATGTGCGCCAGGCTGGGGATGATGTCTTTGATATATCCGCAGGAGTGCATCCAGACGGCGATGTCCAGCTTCTTCGCATGATCCACGATCTCCCGGAATCCCCACTCGAACATCTCGTGCCAGAGCTTCGGGGATACGAGCAGGCGCTTCTGAGTGCCCCAGTCCTCGGCGAACATGACCCCGTCGCAGTCGGTCGTCGCCCATTGATCCAGGCATCGCTTCAGGAGGTCAACCACCTTGCGCTGGAGGTCATTTACCTCGTTCGGGCAGAGTAGGACGTCGGCGAGGAACTCCTCCACTCGGCGCATGTACCGCATAATGGCGAATGGGAACCCCGGCAGATGGCCGAGGTGATACTTATCCGGCTCGGCGGCGAACTTCTCGCGGGCGGCATCATAGCGGAGAGGGAGGTCCATTCGAGGCATCTGATAGGCCTCGATCTCCGACCAATCCTTGATGACCCCTTCGATCACCTCGCCCCGGCTGGTGTTCGGGAGGCATTTCCAGACGTTGTGCCACTCGTCCTCCCACTGCCTGCAGTCCTCGAACTCCCAGGTCCGCCAGGGCTTCCACTCGGGGTCAGCCGAGACACCCGCGCCGCAGAAATCATGCGGGTAGGGGGCGGGCAGGCTCATCGGGCACCTGTCCGGATTCTCGAAGTTGATGCATCTCTTCACGCGCTCTCGGCTGGTCATTGGGCAAATCCTTGGACTTTAGACGTTAGACCCCAGACTTTAGGGTCTACTCCCAAGTACGCCAATGCGTCCAAGTTTTCCTACTTGCGGATATCTTTGAAGGAGGCGAAGAACCTGTATAGTGTTCTTCGAAAAGGCATCGGTCTTGTTTACAGCCGGTAAATGTACCTGTTTTTCACCAAGACGTTGACTTTGGTCCAACTCAGCAGTAATATAGCATAGGTAGAGGGGGTGCTCAGTAGTCGTTCTCTTACTCCCCAACCAGGCCAAGATGCCGTCCCTATGGAAACCGCATCGCAGCCGTAGTGCTGGTCTGTCGCATAGGTTCAGACCTCCAATAAGAGGCGCATTTGACAATGGGGCGCAAGGCCGGTATACTAACCAGCGATGCTTTTTTCGTACAGCGGGCGGCATATGGACAAGTCCTACTTCTGAATTGCTGTTTAGACTGACTTCAGCCGTCCAGACTCAGCAAGGAGGCTCGGGGGATGGGGACTTCTACCTGGGGTCGGCTGGTCAAGTACCGTGTCCTGGAGATAGCCATCGCCATAATCATCCTGCTGTTTGGGAACGATATTTATGGACGCTATTTGAAGGAGGCGGCTTGGCAAGCGTATCTGGTGGCGGCCCTTGCGGCTACACTAGTAGCATTGGTCGTCGTCGCATCAGAATTGGCTAGAGCGCGTGGACGATTCCGCAGAGCCAATGCGACAGGAATGGACCCTCGAGGCGGTTTGGTTCGGAGCTTCAGCTTAGGGCTTCAATTCTGGCTTGATAAGCTGACAGATACCGCACAACTTCTGGGGTTCAATGATGAAGGCGCTCACGACGAGGAGATTCGGGAAAACATCCGAGGTGTTTACGATACCTGCTTAAGATATTGCCATGACTTGCTCGCGACCGGGACAATGCACATTACTGGCTGTGTCCTTGCCGTACGCAACGATGAATTCATTCCGAGGGCTCATATTGAGCAGGGCCTCCGCAACCGTCGGCTTAGGGGGTTCCATCGGCCGATAGCAGATGGCCTGGAAGGCTTTGCGCTTTCCACACAGTCAGTCCAGTATTGCGACAATCTGGAGCAGGATAGTAGCCGGTATATGCATATCGATGCCCTCGACTTTAACCCGAAATGTCAGATAGCGATACCTATCCTGGTTTCAGACCGTCGATCGGTAGGTGTTATGAGCTTGTATGGAGACCAGCCTGTATCTCCGCAGACCATCGAAGAATTGGAATTCGTTTTCCATCGGGTTGGGCAGATTCTCGGGCTTGGCGCAGTACTAGATCGAGAATGGGAAACGCCGGGGGCATAGCTATTTGTTGCTCATAACATTATGACTTCTATGGAATGAACCTTTTGGGAAGTTTCTATGTCAAACAAAGTGAAAGGGAGGCACCTCAGCAGTGTGCAAAGAGCTTGGTAATCCCGGGCGGGAGCTGTTCGAGCAGTATACCAATGGCCAGATAGACGAGAACGGTTACTTCGAGAAGGTCGCTCAGCTTGTTCGAGAGACCCCGAGGGAGTCGGCCGAATCACGTTCATCAGCCAGCGGGGCGGAAGCGAACGCAGCAACGTCTAAGAAGTCTCGTAGGTAGGCATCTGGATGCCTACCAGTACCTTCTGCTATCTCAGGCCGGCTTATGTAAACGATACCAAGTGTGTTGACCCCTTCACCTACCACCCCAAGAATGGGCACTCCGAGAGTCTATCTCCACACTGATCTTGTTCTCGAGCTCAATATCCTTGTGCGGTCGTCATACTCTTCCCCCCGTTCATTCTGGCTTCGCCATTGGATTCCCGTGGGTTCCCTAGCCGACAGTATCTATCCTACTTTCTGTATTATCGGGTATACTATTGCCTGGAGGTGTGGCAAGATGATTGACCTGGTAAGCGATACCGTAACCCAGCCCAGCCCTGAGATGAGGAAGGCCATCGCGGCGGCGGAAGTCGGCGATTCCCAGCGAGGCGAGGACCCGACTGTCAACCGCCTGCAGGAGGTGGTCTGCGAACTCCTTGGCAAGGAGGCGGCGCTGTTCCTGCCGTCCGCGACCATGGCGAATCAGATCGCCTACAAGGTCCACACCAATCCGGGCGATGAGATCATCATGGACCGTACCTCTCATCCCATTCTATTCGAGGCCGGCGCACCGGCGCAACTCTCCGGAATCATGATCCACCACGTCAACGGCGACAGGGGAGTCTTCACCGAGGAAGACGTGCTCGCGGCCATCAGGCCCGACGAACCCGATGAACCGCCGACGAGCCTGGTCTCCATCGAGCAGACCCACAATCAGGGCGGCGGCAAGATATGGCCCTTGGGCACGCTGATGGGCGTTTCACAGGTTGCTCGGGAGCATGGATTAGGAATCCACATGGACGGCAGCCGGCTGATGAACGCCTCGGTCGCGAGCGGGATTTCGGCGCGGGAGTATGCCTACCCGGTTGATTCGATTACCCTCTGCTTCTCGAAAGGCCTGGGTGCGCCGGTTGGGGCGGCCCTCGCGGGTCCGAAGGACTTCGTCAAGCAAGGCAGGCGCCGTCAGCAGACCTTCGGCGGGGCGATGAGGCAGGCGGGGATAATCGCCGCCGGGGCGCTCTATGGCCTCCAGCACAACGTTGACCGCCTCGCAGAGGATCATGCGAATGCCAAGCTCCTTGCCGAGCGCCTTGCCGACGAAGAAGCGATTGACATCAACCCGTCCGAGGTCGAGACCAACATCATGTACTTCCGAATCAAGGGCATGACGGGCATCGAGTTCTGCGATCGCCTGATGGAGCACGGCGTCCGCATGGGCGGGTACCAGAACGGCCGCGTTCGGGCCGTCACCCACCTGGACATCAGCCGGGCGGATGTCCTCCAGGCAGCGGATGCCGTGCACCGGATGCTCATAGACGTGCGCGTCCCGGCCTAAGACACTGTTCACTCTTTACCGTTCACTGTTGACTTTTCTGCCGCCCCATGGTATAAATACATCAACATATACTTATGGAGGCTTCCGTGGCGGCTGTCGAGGATATTTTCAAAGCCCTGGGCGATCCCACCCGAATCCAGATTCTGCGCATGCTCGCTCAAAACGGCGAGATGTGCGTCTGCAAGATCATGGAGGAACTCGCCATGACCCAGCCCGCCGTCTCCCACCACCTCTCAAAGCTCAAGAGCGCCGGGCTGGTCCACCATCGCAAGGAAGGCCAGTGGGTCCATTACTCACTCTGCTGTTCCACGTTGTCCGACGACGTGCTCAGCTTCGCTCAAGGACTTCTCGAACGGGTAAAGACTTGCACGGGAGGGACGTGCAAGTGAAAAAAGTCGTCTTCGTCTGCGTCCACAACTCCGGCCGGAGCCAGATGGCGGAGGCATTTGCCAAACGATTGGGCGCGGGAGTGATCGAGGCTCAGTCGGCGGGTACCAAGCCATCCGAGGGACTGAACCCGGCGGTTGTTCAGGCCATGAACGAAATCGGCTATGACGTGAGCGGCCACTATCCCAAGATGCTGACCATGGACATGGCCAACTCGGCCGACATGCTCATCACTATGGGCTGCGGGGTGGCAGTCGAGGAGGAAGGCGCAACCTGCCCCGTCGCCGACGAAGACTGGGTCTCGACGATCCTCATGGGCAGCCGTTTGAGAAGGTACGCGAGATTCGCGACCAGGTAAAGGCTCGGGTGGAAGAACTCATCGCCCGGTTGAAGGAGTAGTAATGGACGGCATCACAAAACGACTGTCATTCCTCGATCGCTTCCTTACAGCCTGGATCTTCCTGGCAATGGCTTTCGGAGTAGCGCTCGGCTACTTTGTGACAGGGACGGTCGGGTTCATCAACCGCTTTCAGGTGGGCACAACGAATATCCCCATAGCCATTGGCCTCATTCTCATGATGTATCCGCCGCTCGCCAAGGTGAGATACGAGGAGCTGGGACAGGTCTTCCGCGACTTCCGCATCTTGACCCTTTCCCTGGTTCAAAACTGGATAATCGGCCCAATACTGATGTTTCTGCTGGCGATCACTTTCCTCCGGGGATACCCGGAATACATGGTCGGACTCATCATGATCGGCCTGGCCCGGTGTATCGCCATGGTAATCGTATGGAATGATCTGGCGGATGGCGACAGGGAATACGCTGCGGGACTGGTGGCTTTCAACTCGATTTTTCAGGTGCTGTTCTTCTCGGTTTATGCTTATGTGTTTATCACCATTTTGCCGCCATACTTTGGGCTGAAAGGCAGCGCCGTCCATGTCACCATCGGGGAGATCGCAAAGAGCGTCTTCATATACCTTGGCATACCCTTCATAGCCGGGATCGCCAGCCGCATCTTGGGATTGAAGATCAAAGGTCGTGAATGGTATGAGAAGCGTTATATTCCCAGGATCAGTCCGATAACCCTGATAGCACTCCTGTTTACGATCATCGTGATGTTCTCGCTCAAGGGCGAGTACATAGTCAAGCTTCCACTGGATGTAGTAAGAATCGCTATTCCGCTACTTATTTACTTCATAGTAATGTTCCTGGTTTCTTTCTACATGGGCCGCAAGATCGGGGCGGATTACGGCAAGACAGCGACCCTGTCGTTCACAGCGGCGAGTAACAATTTTGAGCTGGCTATCGCAGTGGCGGTGGCAGTATTCGGCATAAACTCGGGCGCGGCTTTTGCAGCAGTCATAGGCCCGCTGGTCGAGGTCCCTGTGCTCATTGGTTTGGTCAACGTCGCGTTTATCTTCCGCCGAAAGTACTTTACGCCGCCGGCCGTCGTCGAAATATAGGGAGGGATGCCGTTATGTTCAGCAGGGCACTGCTTGCAACTGACCTGTCATCCGCTTCGGATGCAGTAGTCGGCTATGCCGCACTCCTGCGACCCTTGGGCTGTCGGGAGATAGTCCTGACACATGTGCTCTATGTCAAGCACATGGTTGGGCTGGATGAAGTCCTTCGTGAAGAAGCCGCTTCGAGGATCGCCGCGCAGAAGCAGGCGCTTGAGGCAGAAGGATTCGTGGTGTCGGTCGAGATGCCGGTTGGCATCCCCGGGCCAACCATCGCGCGGGTGGCGCTTGACAAAGGATGCTCGCTTATCATCATTGGTTCTCACGGGTATGGCGCAGCGCGAACGGTGGCCCTGGGCGGAGTTGCCACAGACGTGGTACACCGCTCGGAGGTCCCCGTGCTTGTTGTCAGACTCCGTATCGCCGAGGATGCCGGCGAGAAGGCTTGCCGCGTGTTGACTGCCGATGTCCTGGGTCATGTGCTCTATCCGACCGACTTTTCGGATGGCGCAGAGCGTGCGTTCCTGTATGTCGAGAAGTTCGTTCAAAGCGGCTGCCGAAGGGTGACTCTCCTGCACGTGCAGGATGTCTCTCGCATAACTCCATACCTGGAGCATAGACTGGAGGAGTTCAATGCGATAGATCAGGCCCGCATGGACCGGCTTAGAGAGCGCCTTCTCGATCTGGGGGCGGAAGACGTGGCAATCGAAATCCCTTACGGCTCGCCGGTCAAGGAAATTCTGGTCGCCGTAGATCGCTTGTGCCCTTCCATTCTGATAATGGGGAGTCATGGCCGGGGATTTGTGGCCGACATTTTCCTGGGGAGCTTATCTCACAACGTAGTTCGTCATGCAAATGTGCCTGTGCTGCTGGCTCCAGCCATACACTAGTCACGAAATCGAAAGCGGAGGTAGGAAATGACTGATGAGAAACGATACTGTTGCTCGAACAGCACTGCGAACGATGATGCTGTCACTAAGGACTATGTCAAGGAGAAATACGGCCAGATCGCTGCCGGCGTGAAGGGGCAGGGGAAGGCCTCCTGTTGCGGAGACTCCGCCAAAGACCCCATCACGGCCGACCTCTATTCCGATGTGGAGGCCGCCGGAGTTCCCGCAGACGCGCTGCTGGCATCCCTGGGCTGCGGGAATCCGACCGCATTGGCAGAACTCAAGCCCGGCGAAGTCGTGCTCGATCTGGGGAGCGGCGGCGGCATAGACGTCCTCCTCTCGGCGAGGCGAGTCGGTCCCACCGGCAAGGCATATGGCCTCGACATGACCGACGAGATGCTCGCCCTTGCGAGGAAGAACCAGAAGGCCGCGGGGGTCGAGAACGTCGAGTTCCTGAAGGGCGAGATCGAGAGTGTTCCCCTGCCGGACAACTCGGTGGACGTCATCATCAGCAACTGCGTGATCAACCTGTCAACCGATAAGGATGCGGTTCTCCGGGAGGCGTTCCGAGTGCTCAGGCCGGGCGGGCGGTTCGCGGTCGCCGATATCGTCATGGTGAAGCCGATCTCCGAGCAGGCCCAGAATCAACTGGCCCTCTGGGCGGGATGCATCGCAGGTGCACTGACGATGGATGACTACAAGTCAAAGCTCGCCAATGCGGGCTTTGGAGGCATTGACATTCAGGTCGTCCGCACCTATGAGGATGCTGACGCGGCAAGCCTGTTGGAGGGCGACTGCTGTTGTGGCTTTGGCGAGGCGAACCTTGACGAACTGAAGACTTCCATCGTCAGCGCCTTCATCCGAGCGGTGAAACCCTGAGCCGATCAACGTGCAGACAGGAGAGCAAATGAAGCAGTGTCTGGTCATAATCGGGGCGTTAACGATGCTGCTGGCCGGAAGCATATATGCTGACCAGGCCGACAAGGAGGCATCGAAGCCGGGGTTGCTGAAGATCGGCGATAGGGTACCGGATTTCACGCTTAAGGACCAGAACGGCAAGGAATGGAAGCTTTCGACCTGTAAAGGGACGAAGACAGTGATCCTTGCCATCGGATCGGTCATGTGTGAGTGCGGTCGTGATGCGCTCAAGGAGCTTCAGGTGATCCAGGATAAGTATGGGTCTCGCGGACTGCAAGTTGTGCATCTCAATACGGAGCCCTGGCAGCTCGATTGGGACCCCGAATACCTTGGCCGATTCGCCAAAGAGAACAAGATTGGATTTCCACTCCTGGCGGACAAGGACTTGATAGTGTCTTCGCAGTTTCCCATGGATAGAATGCCTCTTCTGTGTCTGGTTGATGCAAAAGGCGTACTTCGGTTCATGCTCCCGGGGAGACCAGGTGATTACGTAAAGCAGGTAACTAAACAGGTGGAGAAGTACCTTCCTCCACTCCAGAAGAGTGACGGCCAGCAAAAGTCCAAGGTACCGAGTTAAAACATCGCGGCAGGGGCTTGACGGCGGGAGACTATTTGGCTATAATGCCAAATAGTAAAGGATGGAGTCAACCATGCATGACGTAGAAACCTACGGATTTCGGGCCGGTGTGATCAAGGCGATGGCCCATCCGAGTCGCCTGATGATAATTGACGCTCTCTCGGAGGGTGAGAGATGCGTGTGCGAGCTCCAGGAGTTGGTTGGAAGCGATTTGTCCACAGTGTCCAAGCATCTTTCCGTGCTGAGGAACTCCGGAATAGTAGCAGGCCGCAAGGAAGGCCTGCAGGTGTTTTACCGGCTCCGCGTACCGTGCATCCTGAACTTCTTCGGGTGCGTGGACGCTGTGATACAAGATGATGCTAAGAGGAGACAGGCAGCCTCCGGGGCTTCGTCTGCCGGTTAACAGGTGAGGTACTCATTGTTGTGAATTCAAACATCAAAAAGTTTACAATTCTCCTGTCAGTGTTCCTGGCCGCATACTTCCTCCCCGCCAACTCGCCGAGAGTTCAGGGCGCGGTAGTAGAGGCCTTCGCGATGCTCCATGAATACGCTCGGGAGCATGTTCTGTTCTGCCTTATTCCGGCTTTCTTCATAGCCGCAGCAATCGCCGTATTCGTGAGCCAGGCGTCCGTCATGAAGTATTTCGGCCCCAAGGCGAATAAGCTTCTCTCCTACTCAGTCGCCTCCGTCTCCGGCACTATTCTGGCCGTGTGCTCGTGCACAGTGCTTCCGCTCTTCGCCGGGATCTACAGCAGAGGCGCAGGTCTTGGACCGGCTTCCGCTTTCCTATATTCCGGCCCGGCGATCAACGTCCTTGCCATAATACTCACTGCGCGCGTGCTTGGCTTTGAGATGGGCTTGGCTCGTGCTGTGGGGGCGATTGGCTTTGCCTTCATAATCGGCCTGATCATGCACGTGCTTTTCCTGAAAGAAGAGCGCGAGAAAATCAAACAGGCTGAGGACATATTTTTCGGTGAGGTAGAGGAGGCTCGCCCTCTCTGGAAAACGGCTTCGTATTTTGCGGTCATGGTCGGCATCCTGGTCTTTGCGAACTGGGGGAAGCCGATAGTGGAGGGTGGCTCATGGGCGGCGATATATCACTCTAAATGGATGGTAACTGCGGTGCTGGTCGGCGGGCTCGGCACTATGCTTACCGGCTGGTTTAAGAAAGATGAGTTGAAGGAATGGACTTCCACCACCTGGGGATTTGCCCTGCA
>DASRZD010000594.1:0-5516 GCA_035686805.1 Armatimonadota bacterium | reverse complement strand
GAAAATGACAAACACCTGGCCGTCGGGCTGATGCCATTTCGATGCGGCGGCGATGAACGCGATCGCCGTGGCATTCAGCATTATCTCGACGGACATGAGCACGAATATCAGGTTGCGGCGGGCGGTGACTCCGACCGCGCCAATCAGGAATATGACGGCCGCCAGTATGAGCGCATGGTTGGTCGGCACGCTAATCATCGGACGTCTCCAGTCTCTCGGGGAGGACCCCGAAGTGGAAGGCGGCGATCAGGGCGGCGAGGAGCAATAAGGACGCCAACTCGACGCCGATGACGTATTCGGTGAACAGGCTTCGACCGACCGCTTTGGATGCGATGACTGCCCCTGCGGGAGCGCCTTTAGTTCCCACAGCGACGACAAACTGAATAAGCAGAATAAGCACCAGAAATGCGGGCAGTACCCAGATCAGGCTTCTGAGCCAGGTGCGCTCCCGTTGGGCCTCGTTCGGGATGTTGAGCATCATGATGACGAATACGAACAGGACCATGATCGCGCCCGCATAGATGATGATCTGTAGGGCGGCGAGGAACGGCGCGCCGAGCGTCCAGAATACCGAGGCGATCGCCAGAAACAGGGTCACCAGGTAGAGGAGCGCGTGCATGGCGTTCGCTCGCGTCACGACCATGAGGGCGGCGATGACGGCCACTATTCCCGATGCGTAGAAATACCAGTTCATGGCAGCAAGTCCTTCACGTCAACCGGCGGCATCTCGTCAACCGCCTGCCCTTTGTCTTTGCCCCTTATGGCGACTCCGGCATGAAGCCAGAAGTTGTAGTCCGGATACTTGCCCGGGCCGCTGATGAGCAAGTCCTCCTTTTCATAAACCAGGTTCGGGCGATGGTACTCGCCCATTTCGAAGTCGGGAGTGAGCTGGATGGCGTAGGTCGGGCAGGCCTCCTCGCAGAATCCGCAGAATATGCACCGGCTGAAATTGATCCTGAACCATGCGGGGTAACGCCTTCCGCTCTCGTCTTCGGTCGCTTGCAGGGCAATGCAGTCCACGGGGCACGCAACCGCGCACAGGTAGCATGCGACGCATCGCTCGCCGCCATCGGGATCGCGCGACAAGATGATCCTCCCTCGGAATCGAGGCGGGATATAGGTCTTCTTCTCGGGATACGGTACGGTCACCCGTCGCCTGAAAAGATGCGTGAATATGAGCCACAGTGATCTAAGAATGGACAAGTGCAATCGCTCCTGTGACAAGGACATTCAATAGCGATAATGGCAATAGGGCCTTCCAGCCGAAGCCCATGAGTTGGTCGAACCGGTATCTGGGCAGGACGGCCCTCACCCAGATGAACAGAAAGATCAGCGCGAAGGTCTTGATCAGGAACCAGACGATCGGCGGGAGGAACCCCGATAGATCGGGGTAGACTGGCCCATGCCAGCCGCCGAGGAAAAGGACCGTCGTCATGACGCTGATCAGGATCAGGTCCAGATACTCGCCCATGAAGAAGAGGGCGAATTTCATGCTCGAGTACTCGGTATGATACCCCGCGACGATCTCGCTGTCGGCCTCCGGGAGGTCGAATGGCGTGCGGCGGGCCTCGGCGAACCCGGCGATCAGGAAGATAATAAACCCCAATGGCTGAGTGATAATGAACCAGATCCCTGTTTGGGCGTTCACGATGTCAATCAGGCGGAATGAGCCCGCGAGCATCACCACGCCCACGAGCGAGACGGCCATCGGAATCTCATAGCTGATCATCTGCGCCGCGCCTCGAAGTCCGCCGATGAGGGAGTATTTGCTGTTCGACGCCCAGCCCGAAAGCGCGATGCTGTAGACGCTCAGCGAGGTCATCCCCAGGAAGAAGAGCAGGCCGACATTCGCATCCGAGACTTTGATCTGCTCGGTGAATGGGACGACCGCGAAGGCAAATAGCACCGTGATGGCGACGATCATCGGCGCGAAGACGAAGACGAACTTGTCCGCGAACGGCGGAATCCAGTCCTCCTTCATGAAGAGCTTGATGATGTCGGCGATCGGCTGGAGGAGTCCCGCCGGACCGACTCGATTCGGGCCGAGGCGGTCTTGGAACCAGGCGAGCGTCCTGCGCTCGATCCAGATCATGCCGGCCGTGAGGCCGAGCAGGCCCGCGATTACGGCGATTCCTATGAGCATGACGATCCAGCCGCTCATGGCTCGGCCCTCCGAAGATCAGCCGCAAATGGACCGGTGATGCCCTTCGTTTCCTCGAAATCCTTTGGGATGAGGGCGATGCCCTCGTAGACGGATTCATCCAGGCGAAGGGGCAGCCGTCTGCCGGCGAACTCGACCATACCACCCTCGGCGAGGCCCAGCTTCTTGGCCGTCTGTGAGTTCATTGCGATGTCCGCGGGAGGCGTCAGTTGAGCGATTCCGGGCGCAAGTCTGGAAAGCTCCTCTGAGCCAAAGATCATTGGTCGAGGGATGATTCGGATGCCCTCTTGAGGAGGCTCGATCTCGAAGCTTAATCGCCCGCCGGAAGGCTCGATCAGGCGCTTGCCGGGATTCTCGTCGTGAAGCGGGCCGTTGACCTCGATCTGGAACTTGGTGACAGAGTTGTCGGAGTTCCAGCCAGGCCACCAGAATCGCTGGATAAGCGGGCCGGGCGGCGGATTTTGATAGCCTTCCATGGTGAAGGCGAAGGGCGTTTGAGGGTCGTCCGGCGGGCGGGGCTCATTCACATCAATGTTCGCATTTACGGCAGTTCGGCCGCTGAAACGATGCGGCTGGCGAGCGATCTTCTGGCCTGCGGGTGAGCGCCAGTCCTCGCCGAACGACGCTTCCAGGGCGGGCGCGAACTCGGACATTTCGGCCGCCAGGGCCTTGAGAACATCTTCGTAGGTGTGCGATTCAGCGCCAGCCAAATCGCGGATCGCCTCCCATGAGTGCCTAATATCTCCACAGGGAACGAAAACTTGATAGAAGCGCTGGGCGCGGCCCTCGTTGTTGACGAACGTGCCGTCCGACTCGACGTACGCATTGATCGGCAGGACGACGCTCGCCTTTGAGGTCACCGGGGTCTCGATGCAATCCAAGGCGATTATCTTCCTGTCAGGCAAGTTGTCTATGCGCCGAGTAAGATCATTTTCGAGGACTATGATGGTGTCCACCTCGCGGCTGAGGGCGTCCTCTACCGACATGCCGCCGAGCATTCCGACGCCCACGGTATTCGCCTCGGGGACGATGATCGTGAGCATGCAATCCTTGCCCGCGTCGTGCAACTCCTGAACCAGATTGGCGGCGGACTTGAGGACATCCATCCCTGCCGAGATGCTGGTGACTATGAGAGGATGCGCGGCCTGCTTCAGGTCGCCTTCACCGGCAAGCTCGCCCAGCTTGATGCCGAACGGGGTCTTGATGAGAAGAATGCCCTGATGCCCTTGGACGGCGGTGTTGACCGCCTGAGCGTCCCAATCGGGAATCTTGAGCTTTCTGGAGACATCCAGCACCGAGTTGCGCATGGCCTGGCGGATGGCGAGGTCGAGCATGGGGGCCTCGTTGGTTGGGTCTGCGCCAAGGATCAGTATGGCGTCCGCCGACTCCACTTCCGCCAGGGAGGGAGTCCTTGCCGGGCCATTGCGAAGTATATCGAGCGCGAGACTCACGCCCGCCTGATCGAAAGCCGAGAGGCCGGTGGAGAAGTTCTCATCGCCGACCAACTTCTTTAACGCATAGTTTGCCTCCAGGGACGCTCTCGGCGAGCCGATGCCGAAAACCTTGCCTGAGAGCATCTCCTTCGCGCGAGCGATCGCCTCGTCCCAGGAAGCCTTTTCGCCATTGATCCTGCACTCGCGGATTCGGCGCTCGTGATTGACAAACTCGTACCCATAACGCCCTCGGTCGCAGAGGAAGTAGCCGTTGACCTCGCGATTGTACCTCGCCCGGATGCGCCTCAATTCGCCGTATCTCGCGCCGGGGATGGTGTTGCAGCCGAGCGAGCAGTGGATGCAGACGGAGGGCGCATTCTCCAGGTCCCACTTGCGGGTGTAGTGCTTCTTCAGGGTCTTGTCGGTAAAGACGCCGGTTGGGCAGACCTCGACCAGGTTGCCGGAGAACTCGGATTCCAGGACGCCGTCTTCGGCTCGGCCGAAATAGACCCGGTTCTTCGAGCCGAAAGCATCGAAATCATGGCCGCCTGCATAATCCACATAAAACCGCACGCAGCGATAGCACTGAATACAGCGGTTCATTTCATGGGTGACGAACGGGCCGAGGTCCTGATTGCGGTAGGTACGCTTGCGGCCCCTAAAGCGGCGATAGACGTGGCCGGACATGGCCGTCATGTCCTGAAGATGGCACTCGCCGCCCTCGTCGCAGACGGGGCAGTCGTGCGGGTGATTGGTCATCAGCCACTCGATGACGTATCTGCGGAACTCCACGGCCTCGGGGTCCTTGATCGAGATGCGAGTGCCTTCCCTGGCGGGGGTCATGCAGGCCATCTCGATCTTGCCTTTGGTATCGTTCTCATCCTTGAAGACCCGCACGGCGCAGATGCGGCATGCGCCGACCGACCCCATCGCCGGATGCCAGCAGAAGTACTCGAGGTCGAGCTTGTTGTCGAGGGCGACCTGGAGCATGTTCTTGCCCTCGCCAACCGAGTATTCAGTTCCGTCAATCGTTACTCTTGGCATATATTGGTTAGTTACCAAAGCGTGTGGGAGTATGGGCGTGTGGGTGTGTGGGAGTGTAAGACCCCCATACCTCCAAACTCCCAAACCCCCATACTATCCCTCATAAGGGCACCTTTTCTCGCTAATGTGAGCGTCGAAATCGTCGCGGAACTTCTCGATTGCGCTTATCAGCGGCGTCACCGCACCCATCGCGAGGGCGCAGTAGGTGTGCGGACCGATGAACTTCGCCTGGTCGAGGAGCAGGTCCACGTCACCCGGCTGACCCCTCCCCTGCTCGATATCCTCCAGCAAGCCTTCCAGCCAGGGCAGTCCTTCGCGGCAGGGCGTACACCACCCACAGGATTCCCTCGCAAAGAACATCTCCAGATTCCGGCACATGGCCACGGGGCACGTCTTGTCATCCAGGACGATCGCCGTTCCCGTGCCGAGGAATTGGTGAATCTCTTTCATTGACTCGAAGTCGAGTGGGATATCAAGCTGGCTAACGTCTATGAAGTGAGTCGAGGCCCCGCCGGGGAGGGCGGCGCGGAACTCATAGCCGTCCTGCATGCCGCCTGCGTGATCCCAGATCAACTCGCGCATTGTGCTGCCCATCGGCAGCTCCCACGCTCCGGGCTGCTTGACTCGGCCGCTTGCACCGTAGATCTTGGTGCCGGAGTCCTTTGCCTTGCCGAGGCTCTTGAACCAGTCCGCTCCTCGCTCGATGATATGGGGCACGCAGGAGAGAGTCTCGACATTGTTCACGACTGTCGGCTTGCCCCATGCGCCGGAAGTCCCAGGATAGGGAGGCTTCGAGCGCGGACGAGCAGGTTTGCCCTCGAGGGCATTCAGGAGACCTGTCTCCTCGCCGGCCATGTATCGCCCGGCGCTCGCATGCA
>DASRZD010000593.1:0-5696 GCA_035686805.1 Armatimonadota bacterium | reverse complement strand
GCAGAAGATGTCGAACGCCAGCTTGGAGCGATCATGGCCCTCGGCGGCCTTGGCCTTGATATCCCGCATGTCATTGCTGACGCCGGATATGCCCAGCAGGCCGCTCTTCTTGTTGATCAGATCGTCTATGTCATTCGCAGTGTAGCTGAAGGTCTTCTCCAGATACGGAATGATGGCGGCGTCTATGTCGCCACAGCGAGTCCCCATCACGAGGCCCTCGACCGGCGTGAGGCCCATGCTGGTATCAACCGACTTCCCGCCCTTGACGGCGGTGAAGCTCACTCCGTTCCCGATGTGGCAGGTCACGATCCGCTGATTCTCCCTGGGAATGCCTCGGACCTCCAGCATCTTGCGTGCCCTGGATGTCACGTACTTGTGCGACGTTCCGTGGAAGCCATACCGCCGAATCCCGTGCTCCTTATAAAGCTCATAGGGCAGCGCGTAGATGTAGGCATGCTTCGGGATGGTCTGGTGGAAAGCGGTGTCGAAAACCGCAATCTGAGGCGCTTCCGGCATGATCGCCATCGCCGCCTGTATGCCCATCAGGTTCGGGGGATTGTGAAGCGGCGCCAGCTCGCTCAGGCGCTTGATGGTGTCCATGACTTCTTGATTGATGATGACCGAGTCGGAGAACGACTCGCCCCCATGGACTACCCTGTGGCCGATGGCCGTGATCTCGGATACGTCCTCGATCGCGCCCGTCTCGGGGTCGGTCATGGCGTCGAACGCCAGGCGCATCGCCGCCTGGTGGTCGGAAATCCCAGTCTTAACTTTGATCTTTTCTTTGCCGGTTGCCTGGTGGGTCAGCGAAGAACCTTTTTGCCCTATTCTCTCGGCAATGCCCCTGGCGAGCACCTGCTCATTCGACATATCTATGAGCTGGTACTTCAGGGAGGAACTACCGGCATTTACTACTAGTATTATCACTTTGCCTTTCCCAATGCGGTGGCCATGGGGACTTTAGACTACAGACTTTAGACTTTAGGGAAAACCGTTCCGAGGGCTAAAGTCTAAGGTCTAAAGTCTAACGTCTTTTCCACGGCTCACTGTTTACTTTCACTGCGTTGCCTGCACCGCGGTGATCGCGGCGACGTTTACAATGTCCTCCGAGTTGCAGCCTCTCGACAGGTCATTGACCGGCCTCGCAATGCCTTGCAGGATCGGGCCGTAGGCCTCCGCCTTCGCGAGACGCTCGGTTAGCTTGTACGCGATATTCCCGGCCTGGAGATCGGGGAAAATGAGAACGTTCGCTGTTCCGGCGACCTTGCTGTCGGGAGCTTTTCGCCTGGCGATATCGGGAACGATGGCTGCATCTGCCTGAAGCTCGCCGTCAATCATCATATCGGGGGCTTTCTCCTGAGCGATCTTCGTTGCCTCGACGACCTTGTCAACAAGCGGGTCTTTCGCGCTCCCCTTGGTTGAGAATGAGAGAAGCGCAATTCGAGGCTCGACTCCGAAGAGAGTCATCATGCTCCGGCCGGTGCAGATCGCGATCTCCGCAAGCTCCTGGGGATTCGGGCTAATAATCAGCCCCGAGTCGGCATACAGAAAAAGACCGTTGTCCCCGTAATGCGAGCCGGACACTATCATCACGAAAAAGCTGGAAACGCAGCTAATGCCGGGGGCAGTCCTGAGGACCTGGAGCGCCGGCCTGACGGTATCGGCGGTGGAGTGAGTCGCGCCTGATACTTCACCGTCGGCATCCCCGGCCTTGACCATCAATACGCCGTGATACAGTGTGTCGCCTGCGAGGCGATTTGCCTCCTCGGGGGTCATGCCCTTGCTCTTACGAAGCTCGTAGAGCATGTCCGCGTATGCTTGGCGCTTTGGGGACGTCGCAGGATCAACCACTTCGATGTCCGACAAGTCAACTCTATGTTCCCGCGCGATCTTCCGGACCTCGTCCGGCGGACCGAGAAGGATGGGAGTTGCTATCCCGTGACCACTTATGTCCCCCGCAGCATGAACGACTCGGTGATCCATGCCTTCGGGGAGGACGATGGTCTTCTTCGCCTCCCTCGCCCGGGCATAGATCTTCTCCATATGATCACTCATGAACCATCTCCAAGCTGCCGCTCTTCGTCTGGAGCTTGTCACGGCCGTGGGTGATCGTGCTCAGCACCTTTTGGACGAAGCTTTCCAGGTCGGACAGCACCTCTTTGGCATACTCGTCCGCGCCTTCCCTGGTGGTCCGGGCTTCTTCCTCGGCGCTGGCGATGATCTCTTTGGCCTGAGCCGTGGCAAGCCGATGAATCTCGCTGCTCTCCACCATTCGAGCCGCCTCTGCCCTGGCGTCCTCAATGATCTTGACCGCCTCTGTCTTTGCTTGATCGTTGATCTGAGCGGCCTGCTCCTTCGCGTCATTGACGATATGATCGGCTTCGCGAGTAATCCGAGATGCCGACTTCACATCCTCAGGCAGCGAGGCGCGAATCTTGTTCGTCAAGGTGTAGAACTCGTCAACGTTGACGAAGGCATTGTTGAAAAGCTGCCTGCTCTTCTCTACAAGCTCCTCAAGTTTCTGAATCAGTTCCGGTGTCTCCATGTTATAGCTCCCCCGCTTTCGATTTCGCAAACTTACGTTCCAAGTACCTCTTGACGACTTCGGGGACAAGGCCATCCACCGAGCCTCCGAAGCCGGCTACTTCCTTGATGATGCTCGAACTCAGGTATGAGTATTCGGCGTTCGTCATCATGAACACCGTTTCGATACCTGCGTCCAGTCTCCTGTTCATCAACGCCATCTCGAACTCGAATTCGAAATCCGAGAGGGCGCGAAGCCCTCGGACGATGACGTTGGCATTGCGGCTCTCGGCATACCTGACGAGCAGGCCGTCGAAGCTCTCGACGGTCACGTTCGAGTAGGGCTTGCATGCCTCCCTTAGCATGGCCAGCCGCTCATCTACGGTGAATGTCGGCTGCTTGCCGATGCTCACCGAGACGGCGACGATGACCTCATCGAACACGCCGGCCGCGCGTTCGATTATGTCCAAATGCCCGTTTGTGGCCGGGTCGAAGCTCCCAGCGCAGATGGCTCGACGATTCATAATGCATAATCCGTAATTCGTAATCCGGAAAAAGCCTCCCCTTACGCATCACGGATTACGCATTACGAGGTGAGCGTTAGCTCACTGATACCAATTCGTACCCCTCGAAGCGCTTGAGGATTTCAGTCCTCAGAAGCGCGTACCGGGGCGAACTCAGATGAGAGTCCACCTTCACGATTGCGAAGGCATCCTCCCTGGCCTTTTCCAGTATATCCACATCCCGAAGGATGTTCGCAATTCTCAGCGACGGAATGCCGCTCTGGCGGGTGCCGTAGAACTCGCCCGGCCCGCGAATCCGAAGATCCTCCTCGGCGATCTCGAAGCCGTTGTTCGTTCGGGACATCACGTCCAGCCGGTCGCGGCCCTCGTCGGTCCCGGGATCGGCGATCAGTACGCAGAACGACTGATGCTCCCCTCGCCCGACTCGCCCTCTGAGCTGATGCAATTGCGACAGTCCGAATCGCTCTGCGTCCTCGATCAGCATAACGCAGGCGTTCGGCACGTCAATGCCGACCTCGATTACGGTCGTCGAAACGAGCGCCTGAACCTCGCCATCGCGAAATCGGCGCATGACCTCATCCTTCTCCGACGGCTTCATCTGCCCGTGAAGGACGGCAAGCTCGAAATCCGTGAACACCTCGTTCTTCAGGCGTTCGGCAAGCTCTGTAGCCGCTTTCGCCTGAAGCTTATCAGATTCCTCTATCAGCGGGCAAACGACGTATATCTGCCGCCCCTGCTGAACGACCTTCCGAGCGCCCTCATAGACCTGCTCACGCTGATCCGCCGCCTTCCAATGCGTGCGAATCGGCTTCCGGCCCGGCGGCATCTCATCAATCACCGATAGGTCAAGGTCGCCGTAAACCGTGAGCGCCAGGGTCCGCGGAATCGGCGTGGCGGTCATCACCAGCACGTCGGGATTCCAACCCTTTTCGCGAATCGCCGCCCGCTGAAGCACTCCAAACCGGTGCTGCTCGTCAATCACGACGAGCCCCAGGTTCTTGAACTCCACATCCCCCTGGATGAGGGCGTGAGTCCCGATAGCGATTTGAGCCTCACCCGACGCAATCCGCTCCTTGGCCGCCCGCTTCTCTTTGGCGGTCAGGCTGCCGGTGAGAAGCTCGATCTTCACGCCGAGGCCATCGAGCATCCGCCTGAGCACCAGATAGTGCTGTTCGGCCAGAATCTCGGTCGGCGCCATAATCGCGGCCTGATAGCCGTTGTGAAGGGCGATCATCATTGCCGCGACTGCGACCACCGTCTTGCCCGAGCCGACGTCCCCCTGGAGCAGGCGGTTCATCGAAGTCGGCGCGCTCATGTCACGCTCGATCTCACGAATCACCTTCCTCTGGGCGGAAGTCAACTCGAAAGGCAGCAACTCGTAGAACGCCCTGGTAGCCTCGGGAGTCACGGTAAACTGAATCCCCGGCTTGTCGGCGGTAATATTCTGTTTTCTAAGTGCGAGCGCAAGCTGGAGGAGGAAGAATTCCTCGTATACCAGCCTGTACCGCGCCGCCTGAAGCGCCTCCATGCTCTCCGGAAAATGGATATTTCGAAGGGCGCACGCCTCATCCACGAGATCACGGCGATCCATGATCTCGGCAGGCAGGACGTCCGTCACGGCCGGCAGATACTTGTCCAGCGCGTGATAGATGATCCTGCGAATCGTCCCCTGATAAAGCCCCTCAGTGAGCGGATAGACCGGCACGATGCGGTTCGACGAAATCGGATCGCTCCCATCGCCGATCTCCTCCCACTCGGGATTCACTATGACCAGTTCCTTGAAGCTATACTCGGCCGTTCCGTATGCGATGATCTCCTTGCCGATGAGCTTCACGAACCGGTTTTTTAAGTACCACTGATTGAACCAGATGAGGCTGATGACATCTGCGCCGTCCTGGATCGCGACCTTCGTCAGCAGCATTTGGCTGCGGGAAGTGCGCACGTTGTCGCAGACGAGGACAGTCCCTCGGATAGTCGCGGTTTCGCCGGGTACGAGCTGCGAGATTCGGCGGAAGTGCGTCCGGTCCTCATGCCGATGAGGGAAGTGCGTCAGGAGGTCACGGGCGGTAAAGATCCCGATTTTCCCGAGTACCTTGGACAGCCGCTCACCCACGCCTTTGACGAACTGCACGTTCGTATCGAGATCGGGCGGGCGGTCCGCCTGCGGCGGACGGCTTGCCGATGATCCTCCTGCGTCCTGTGTCTGGCTCCTCACGGAAACAACCCCGCTATTATAGCCAGCGAGGGCAAGGAATGTCAACATTCCGGGGGAATGGTTGATGACCAATCAAAAATCGAAGACCGAGTCGGGGATGCCGGTGTTGACTTTGATGTTTTCGTAGGCGGTGGTGCCGGCGAGCTTGCCTTCGCCGTTGTAGACCTGAATCTTGCTGGGGACCCAGGCGATGCCATTGACGAGCGAGTGGCCGGAGTAGAGGTAGCGGGAGATGAGGCTGCCGTCGCTTTCGTACTTCTCGACCTTCAGGAGCTTGAGGGTCTTGTCATCTACCCAGGCGACGAGCAGCTTCTCGCGGGAATTCTCTCGGCGGAAAGTGATCCGGGCAATCGTGCCATCGCCCGATTTCTCGGTATCCAAATCGGTGACGATATAGTCCCGCCAGAGGGAGTCGGTGATCATTCCGATATCCA
>DASRZD010000592.1:0-8708 GCA_035686805.1 Armatimonadota bacterium | reverse complement strand
TCGGGCATGGCGGAGTACCTCAGCTGGTTAGAGGAACCGGCTCATACCCGGTGCGTCGGCAGTTCGAGTCTGCCCTCCGCTACCATCCATAAAGCCCCGAGTGATCGGGGCTTTTTTGTTAGGCCCAATGATGGGTAACATACACAGCACACCAGCGCGGATCTGAGACAGGAGGCGTCAGTGATGAAGAAATGGTTGGTCGTGATACTGGGGGTCATCGTCCTCGCGGCCCACGGGTTGAGCCAGACCACGGCTTCGCCCTGCTGCACCGAATCTTGCTATGCGAACCTGCCGAAAATCGGCGAACTCCTTCCGAGCGACCTGCAAACCGAACTCGTTCCGTACCTGGCTTCGAGCGCCAAGTGGTCCAAGGACACCGGCCTCCCGCTGGTGCGCCCGCTCTGCGCTGACTTCCCGAATGACGAGGAGACCGCCTCGGTCAAGGACGAATACATGGTCGGCCCGGCCCTCCTGGTCGCGCTTGGCAGTTCCTCCCGGGACATCTACCTCCCATTGGCCCGTTGGTACGACTACTGGACGGGCAGAGTCATCGGTGGAGGCAGGTCGGTTCACTTCGATGAGGCCGAGGGCCCCGTGCCCATTTACGTGAGGGGCAGCTCAATCATTCCTACTGCCGAAACAGGCACAAGCAACCTCATTTTTCGTATCTATGCCGGGTACGCGCCTGCAACGTGCACGCTCTGCCCCGAAGGCGGCAAGGGCTGTAGTCTGCGGGCTTACCGAACCCCGAACGGCATGGAGGTCGCCGTGAACCCGGGCACTGCCTGTCCGGTCAAGACAGCCATGTTCGTCATCAACCTTCCATATCGGACAGTCGCCGGCGTGGCCGTTGACGGTCAGACACTCGCGAAGGTATCCGCCGACCAGTTGGCTTCGGCGGCACAGGGATGGAACCAGGAAGGAACCATCGTTCAGGTCAAGGTCCCGGTCACCAAGCGGACCCTGATTCGCATATCATACGCCATCTAGCAATGGAGGGGCTCAATCCCCCTCCTTCTTGGGTGCATTCGCGTTGAGTGGGTAGAGAAGCAAACGCGAACTCCCTTCTTCACGCCGCACGTGATTTTGCCGGTCGTCATCTTTCTTGCGCCGGCATCACTGAGGCGGAGGAGCAGGTCCAAACCATAGCAGCACGGCGCTTCCGTATGAAGCGGCCACGGCCTTGCTGAGCAACGAATTGGGGCGGATCGAGCATGCAGCCCGCGCCTCATAAGACATCATCTACCCACTCTGAGGAATTCCACGCCGATCACCGAGGGTGCCTTGACATAAGCAGCCTGGCGTCATATAATACCCCGTGCGAGGGTAGCCCATGTTTGCGATCAATTTCTATTCCGAGGCATATGCCGACATGCTGCGCAAAGGCCGGAAGACCGCCACGATCCGGCTCGGTGACAGGGGCAATAAGTATCAGTCCGGGCAGCTCGTATGGGTCACCGTCGGCAGGAAATATGGCCCTCGCCAAAAGCTCTTCACTGCCATTATTGACGCCGTCACCGTGAAGACTGCCTCCGAGTTGACGCCCCGCGAGATCGAGAAGGAAAGCCCGGAACTCCGCCGGTCTGAGGACGTCCTAAACCTCCTGAGCCGGATCTACGACCGAGCCGTCACTCCCGATGACTTGGTCACCATCGTTCAGTTCAGCCGAGTAATGGAGTAGATGAACCTTCTCTTACTCATGCTCATGCTCTTGCTCATACTCTCCTCATCTTCCGCCACCCTGGAATCCCAAAAGAGCATCTACCTCCTCCACGTTGATCGAGCGAACCAGCGAATCGGCCTTCGATCACCCGGCCGCACGAGGGTTCCATTCAAGGTAGATGGCCAGCCGCTCGATTGGCTCCCCGTCTGCACGAAGACCGTTCGATTCATCGCCCCCAAAGGGCCGGTCATCCCGAACGATCCCTATGGCAAGTACTGCGAGAGCCCACCTGCGGATGGCAAGAACGGCTGTTACTACAAGGTTGGCCCAATCGAGGAAATCGAGAAGGGGTCGCTGGATTTCGGCTTCTACAAGATTCGCATCACGGGCAAGCCCGCCGATCAGCATGGGCGGACGGGACTGCTAATCCATGGCGGCGGCAAGAATCTCCCGAACCCCCTTGCCGATTTTCAAGGGTGGCAGTGCACCCACGGCTGCATAAGAATGCAGAATGCCCTCCTGAAAGTGCTGGTGGACACCCTGCGTTCACTCCCCCATGATTCCGAGGTGCGCCTCATCATAGACGGCGGCAAGTCCAAGATGAACGATATCATCGCCGAAACCTACCGCTGGGACGAGAAGACCCGGGACTGGACTATCCTCGACGGCGGCAACTCTTAGCCCCCTCCGGTTTTTCAGCTTAGGCAGGAGTCAGGCATGCTCTCGTCAAACGGAACCTCATGCATGTATTGGGCCTGGACGTAGGAACTCAGAGTGCGAAGGCGGTCATCTGCAATGAGTCGGGGGACATTATCGCCGAGGCATCGAAGCCGTTCGACGCCGAGCCGATCCTCCGCCCGCCCGGATGGGCTGAGCAGCATCCCCACGACTGGTGGGAGGCGGCGTGCGTCTGCCTCCGATCCGTGATTGACCAGATTCGCTGGAAAGGCATTCCCGCCGAGGCCATCAAGGCGGTCGCGGTTGACTCCACCTCCGGCACGATCATTCCCTTGGATAAGACGGGCATCGCCCTTCGACCCGCCATCATGTATAACGACACTCGCGCCGTCGAAGAAGCCGATGAGTGCAACTCCGCCGGTCGCGAGTTGACCGACAAGCTGGGCTACAAGTTCTCGTCCGCCTTCAGCCTCCCGAAGGCTCTCTGGATCAAGAAGCACGAGCAGGAGGTTTTCGAGCAGACCTCGTGCTTCGTCCATGCGGCGGATTACATCGTCAGCCGCCTCACGGGCAACTTCCGCCTCTCCGACACGTCGAATGCGCTGAAGACCGGCTACGATCTCATCAACCGCCGGTGGCCCTCGTTCATCGAATCTGGGCTCGGCATCCCACTCGACCGGTTTCCGCAAGTCGCCACTCCTGGTCTGAAGATAGGCGTGGTTTCAGCAGTGGGAGGTCGAGACACCGAGCTCAAGCCGGGTACTCCGGTCGTGGCAGGAGTCACCGATGGCACCGCCGGCTTCCTCGCATCGGGAGCGGTGAGGGTGGGGGATTGGAACAGCACCATCGGCACGACCCTCGTCATCCGCGGAGTCTCGACCGAGTTGATCAAAGACCCCCAGGGGCGGATTTACTGCCACTCGCATCCTCAGGGCTACTGGCTTCCCGGTGGGGCAAGCAATGTCGGGGCGGAGGCTCTCTCGAAGCTCTTCCACGATCAAAACCTCGAAGAGCTGAGCGCCTATGTCTCCCAATACACGCCGACTTCGCTGATCGTGTATCCGCTCGTTCGGACGGGCGAGCGCCTGCCGTTCGTGGATCCGAAGGCCGAGGGGTTTGTCATCGGCGAACCAAGGCATGAGTATGACCTCTACGCCGGCTACCTCGAGGGGGTGGGGTACGTCGAGCGCTGGTGTCTGGAGCTCATGGAGGAGCTTGGCGCGGAGGTCAACGACACCATCTACACGACCGGCGGTGGGGCAAAGAGCGAGGAATGGATGCAGGTTCGGGCGAACATCCTCAACCGCCGGGTGACCCGTCCCGCCTCCGCCGAGTGCGCCATGGGCACAGCCGCCGTCGCCTCCTCGAACACCCTCTTCCCCGACCTCGAATCCGCCGTGAAGTCCATGATCAAGCCCGGCCCCTCCGTGGAACCTGACCCGGCCCTGGTCCCGATCTACGAAGACCACTACCAGGCCTTCCGAGAGGCATGCGCCGAACGGAACCTCAAATGAGCAATGAGTGGTAAGGACTAATGTTCCTTGAGGTTTTACCCGATCTCAGCAAGTTTTGACTGGCAACAGAAGGAGAAATGCAGCCCTGTAGGTAAGACACCTATTGGTTGTTTGTGTGTAGAAGGGATGGACATACACGACGGTCGGTCGTCGGAGCGCACGCGTATTATCTCAGGCGAAGGGGGGGTAGCAATATGAGCAGCGATAGGTCGGAGCTTCTATATCTGCCATTGGATCATATCCAGGTGAGTAAGTTCAACGTTCGGCACACAAATCCTGAAGAGGGCATAGAAGATTTGGCTGAAAGCATTCGTACGATCGGCGTCCAACAGCCCGTGGTGGTGCTTCGCACACCGGAAGAGGGCCGATATGATCTGATAGTGGGCCAGAGGCGGTACCTGGCTTCCAAGATCGCCGGCGTGAAAGAGATTCCGGCGCTAGTGCTACCAGAGAAATCCCGAAAGGAAGCGCTGATCATCTCATTCAGTGAAAACATTCATCGGCTCGACTTAGAGTATCGTGACAAAATGCAGGTAACAATGGAACTAATGAATGAATTGCAATCGGTCGAGGCAGTGGCGAAGCATCTGGGTGTTAGCATTCAGACGGTCAGAAACTATCTTGGGTATGCCGGGGTACCCGAGCAAATAAAGCAAATGGTAGAGCAAGGACAGCTTGGGGCAACCACCGCTCTCCGAATAGCATGGCGCATCCCCGACGAGGATCAGGCTGTAAAGGTTGCCCAGAAAGCCCGCGAACTACCGAGGGCTGCGCAAAGGAAACAGCTCATCGATGTTGCTGCAGAACACCCTGAAGCTAGTGTGCAAAGAGCGGCAGTCATCGCCAAGCAGCAAGAGTTCCGCAAGGTTGAGGTACATGTGACGGATAGGCTGTCAGTTGCTCTTGACGCGGCGTGCCGGGAGTACAGGGCTTCACCAGACCATATTGCACTGGATGCTTTGGAAGAATGGCTCACCAAGAGAGGGTTTATCGAGTGAGAATCTCCGACCCGGAAACTGCTCTATCTCTGATGTTCACAAACACGAAGCGGAAGCGCAGAAGTGTCGACTTGGTTACCCTTGCGGAGGCATGCAGATACCTTGTTGGTTACTATGGCTCGCAAAGGGCAGTTGCCGACAAGCTCGGGTTATCGTCTGAGATGATTAGGGAGTTTCTGACTGTCCTCAAGCTGCCTATAGAAGTGCAGGAGATGGTTTCGCAACGAAAAATCGACCGGCTGGATATTGTGCGTGAACTAGCCTCACTTACGGACCGAAACGCACAGATCGAGGCGGCTAGAATCGTTGCCTCTTGCTCCTCTAAGGATATTCGCGATATTAAGCGGCTGGTAAAAGTGGGCGGATTGCCTGTCGAGCAGGCGAAAAAAGCCGTTATGGAGTCTAAGCCTAAAGGGCTGCACATATTCCTGATCGATGTGGATGACCAGGTGTATGAGAAGATCAAGAAGGTAGCTGAGGCCGAACGGATCAAACCGCCGGAGCTTGTGAAGCAGGTTGTTATGCAGTGGGTCTCGGAAAGGACTATGGCTGCAGAGGAACAGGGGGACCAGTAAGATGGCTGCTGCAAGGACAGTTCTAAGGTACCTAACGGATGTTCCTATATTCCTAGACCGGTTTCCCACCAATCGGCATTCCACAGAGTATGAAATGCTGGTAGCCAGTGCTTTCAGCCATGTTCTGAACCTGCCCTTTTTTACCTCAGATGATGATGATCCGCATGTTGCCAATAAAGTGAAATGGAATGGATCTGTAACTGGTGTACAGAAAGCGCCAGGTGGGGAGGCGGACGCCGTCGCCACTGCATACGGGTTCTCGATCACCGTTGAGGCTACTCGCAAGACGCGGGCAAATCAATGGACCGACGAGTTTTCTCAAGCTATTCGCCATGCCAAGTGGTTCGCAAACTCCCATGGGCTCAGGATGAACCAGGTTGTCTCAGTTCTTGTATGCCCTAGTATCTACTCTGATACGTATAATGCGATCCGTCATCGGGGAGATGAGGCGCCAATCGTCATCCCGATGGAGAACCAAGTGCTGGTCGACGTATTGCGAACCTCCATACTAGCGCAAACCATGCTTCATGCTGAGATACGCGACCTTTTGGACGACGTGTGTGAGCAATTCGAGAACCTTACGGTAAGACGCTACTGCGAATCGGTTCGTGCCATCACGAAGAAGTGGCAAGCACATGTCCTGAAGTCGGAACAGATGGCATTCGTGGGCGCAAGGGCGTACAGGGCGCTGACAAAGATGAGAAACGATACAGGGCGCAGTTCGTTCAGTGACGGCGAGATACTACGTTGCCTGGAGAGGCACACGACCGTCATGCAGTATTATAGGATTCTGGGCGCGGATGATGTCTCGGTGAGGGACATTGATCAGGCCTTGCGCGATCACAAACTTGCTTTTAGCCGTGGCAAAACCTTTGACGGAGAAATCCTGTTTTGTCCGGTATGCAAGGATGACTTTGCAGGCCGATTGCAGCGGCTAATGAGAGAGGTGGGATAGATTAGTATGGAAGCTAACATGCAGACACACGCCGACTCGTGGGAAGGCACGGCAGCGTTCCTATTGGGCCTTGGTCTTGAGGGTCCGCTGGCGGATTGTCCAGCCTGCGGACGCCAAGGGCTGCCTTTGACCAAGTGGGTGAAAGGGCCGAAGGTGAAGCCTATTTCCGTATGCCATCCCAACGGTGGGGGCAGGTTCAATGTGTGCGAACTTGATGCCGTGCAAGCGAAAAGCCTGCGTACGCGGGTTGGACTGTCTCGGGCTGACGTCGAACGCATAATGACATACGCATCACCCTACGTCTTGTTCAGTGGGGGAAAGGACAGCCTCGTCACATTGTCATATATGAAGCAGATCGCCGATTCTGTCGGGAGGTCTATGGTGGCCCTTCACGTTGACACTACTGTGGGATTCCCGGAAGTAGAGGAATACGTGGCGGATACATGTAGACAATTTGGGGTTGTGTTAGAAATCGTGCGGCCTCAAACGGATTACTTTTCTATGGCTCGAAACTGGGGAATACCCGCCTTCAACTCTCGTTGGTGCTGTCGTGAACTGAAGATCAAGCCCATATCCGATTACCTAAAGCAAGTTCCCGGGAGAAACGTCGTCTTCGATGGCATCCGTGCCGCAGAGTCTGCCGTGCGCGCGAAATATATGCCCTATTGGTTCCATCCGGGTTTCGAATGCTTATCCGTAAGTCCTATATTCGATTGGAGCGACGAAGACGTCCTCTCCTATATCCAGAGACAGGGTTTACCAGCAGGTTCGCATCTTGGGCTTGGCACCTCGGCCGAGTGCTGGTGCGGCGCGTACAAGACCAGGTCGGATTTCGAAGCGCTATGCCATCTCAATCCCGAACTATTTGAAAAGCTGGCACAGGTGGAGGAAAGCAATCGCAATGGTTTTACGTTCATATATGAGAATGGCCAGAGAATCTCCTTGAAGTCCATTCGTAACGCCCAGTTGTCAGGCGTTTAGTGTGTCGAAAGAAACAGTAAGGCCATTAACACGGAAAACACCGGTACATCCTGATCCCCAAGACCGACCCCGCGAGGGCCCAGAGGCTGGAGATGGTGTAGTCGCCGAGGACGAGCCCCAGGAAGAAGGGGAGTGCCGCACGGTAGCCCTTGATGCCCCCATAGCGGATGATCAGCGTCTTCAGCGTCCAGGCGATGAAGAACGGACACCAAAGCCAGTAGAGCGTGCCGGTGTTCGCCAGCACATACCCCGCGGGGTGGAAGGGAAACCAGAAGAACTTCGTGCGCATGATGGTCAGGAAGAACGTGAAGCATGCCCCGAAAGTCATGGCAAGAATGGCCGCGGTATCCGGCCGTGCGGGGTTGTTTAGATAGGTCGTCAGCCGGTCGAAGGACGCTTTCCCCATGTTCGTCCGCCAGGGATCAACTTTCGCCGACTCAGCCCCGAAGTGATACCACACCGCGAGGCATGCCCAGAACCCGATTGCGATCCCCGCCACAATCGCCGCCAGCATGATGATGGTCATCGTGCGCTGGCGGACTCCGGCGGCCTGCGCCATCTTCATCCCCTCGACCGTCACCGGCATCGGGCAGCAGCGCATCTCGATGCTGAACCAGTGGAAGTAGGCCAGCCCAATGAGGCTCTGCCTGCCGAACGCCCCCGCGCCCAGAGGACGAATTGTCGCGTCCATGGCGTCCATATAAGGGCCCATCGTCCACGCCGGACCTGCTTCGGCTCGGAGGCGGCTGATGCACGTGGCGAATGCCAGGTAGATCCCCAGATAGAGCACCCCCGCCCACGGGCTGACTCCCACATACGCCGCGAAGCCAATCATCACCAGGAATCCGGCGATCAGGCCGAAGACCGCAGTCCTGTAACCCATCGGCTCGTCCAAGTCATCAATCTTGGATTTGCCGAATACGTGCGCGATCACTTCTTTTAGATGCCCGCGAGCCAGGTAGATGACCATGACCACGATCCCGAGGAATGCGCCCGCTCCCTGCTGGCCGAGATACGGCGGACTGGCCATTCCGCCCGCGCCGCCGGTCCATCCAATCGCCGATACGCCGACATTCTCCAGCTTCGTGAAAAGGTAGAAGAACCAGCATGAGAAGCTCACGTCGGTCGAGAGCACGTACCCCAGCCCGATGGTGAGCGGGTAGAGGGTCGTGGGGAAGTAGCCGACCGCGTTCCACGGATGAGTGGGAAAGAATGGGGCGAGGTCGTAAGCCCTTATCTGAAGATGAGGCACGTTCGGATAGAGGGCATTCAGGCTGTTGATCGTTTCGACGGCGCAGGCGATGAAGAACCCTAGCCACATGTACTTGTTTCGGAAGAATCCGG
>DASRZD010000591.1:0-6143 GCA_035686805.1 Armatimonadota bacterium | reverse complement strand
TTTCGCGTCTGGATGAATGTCCCGGATAAACCGCACCAGCTCCGGCGGGTCAATCCCTGTCACGCTATAGTGTGGTTCGTACTTCACTCCAGATATATCGGCCAGGGCCTTGAGGACCACAGAATCCTTGCCGCCGCTGAATGCGAGCCAGTAGCCCTCGGGCGGCTCGAAGGTGCGGATCCTTTCCACGGCTACGTCCACAAGCGATTTGTCGAAGAGAAGGCCCTGCATTATTCTCACTCTTTCGCTGTCGTCTTCCTTCGTATTCCCCACCAATTGCGGCGTTCTACAGCCTTGGTCATGGACCCAGCGAGGCTGCGTGGGCTGGCGTAATGATTCGCCACGTTATTGAATATCTCTTGCCAAGTGGCCTTGGGATAAAGAGCCCTGTACTCCTGTACCCTTTTATAGCAATCCTGAGCGGGGCCGCTCTCTGCCAGGGTAGGGTTCCCGGCTTCGCCGCCCGGTTCGTAGAGCCGCAGCCTCTCGATCAGTTTTTTCTTCCAAGTCGTAACCGGGAAATTATTTTGTCTTACTGATTCCATTATCACTTGGGCCTTGCCATCTACCACGGATAGCACGCCAATTCCGTGTCTTCTGCACTGCTCGATCCCGGCCTTGCGGGGCCTCGTCCCAACAGCCACAAATACAGACTCGCAGGCCAAATTCAGCGTAAATGCCTGCCTGATTACTCCCCTCGTAAGCGACCGTTTCATTTCCACGGCTATCCCCGTTCCATCCTCTTTGTGAAGCCCTAACCAGTCTGGGGTCTTGTAGAGGAATTGCACTTCTGCATAGGGCTCGTATCCTCGCGATTCGAGCCATAGCCTGACCGGTTCCGAAAGATCAACTTCTTTCATCGTTGCACTTCTCTGAAACTATCTCACTGGATAGTGAATCCTCTTGAACTCGATCCGCGTCACGGGCGTCCCCGAGGTGCACCGCATCTCCCGGCAGAACATAGTGACGAAGGCTTCGGGCGAGAACTGCGGAAAGCCCTCCTTGCGACAGTCGTCCGGGTATTCGATGATGCAATCTAATGCCTCGCGTCGAACGTCAACCACTTCGATCTGGCCGAGCCGCCGGATCTTCTCGCCCTTCTTCAACCCTTGGCATTTCTCGCAGGCCATGAGCATGTCGTCGGGGCGCAGGAAGGCCCAGCCCAGGCGGCGCGTCACGGTCTTCGTGCCGGCGAGGAATTGCTCTACGGTCAGGCTGAAACTGATATTTCTCATGGGGTCGTTCCCCTGATATTGCCTCGTGCTTCCGCCAGCGCGGCATGGGCCATTGTTTCTCCCCTGGTTTCGTCATGCTGCGGCCGGTCGTCCTGCTCACACAGGATTGCGAAGAGCGCCTTATAAAGAAGCGGTGCAGCAGCCAGCAGGTAGGCCGTAGCTTCGTCGGCTTCTTTTGTCTTCACACGGTGAGGAATCCGGGCTACCACTCGGTTCTCGGGCTTCGACCAAATCTCCCACGTGTCTCCCCTTTCACCGATGCCTCCGAGGGCGCGATTCCATGAGAGAAGATTTGAAATCACATAAGGGCCGGGATGGTAATCTGTCATTTCAATCCTCCAGTTTTTCGAATCTTTCCAGCACCGCCGTTATCTCCTGCCAGATCAACCCGCCGATATGGGCCGAGGCATCATCCGGGCTTGGGTCGTTGGGATCCGCCTCCTCATCTATACCCGAAGGCAACTGTTCGATGTACTCCTTCACGCTGGAGAGGCAGGCCCGCAGCGCGTCCCGCTCCTCGCGCAGGGCGTTGACCTTCACACCGAGATCATGCCATGTGGCACAGGGCTCCTGACCCAGCGCTTCGGATACGTCCCGATTTATATTGGCGTGCAACTCGGTGCTCTTTTCTTGGGCCTCTACATCCTTGCGCAGCGCGTCACGCTCCTCGCGCAGGGTAGCAATTTCATTCGCCTCTACCTGGGCGACGGCACCCACCGCCCCAAGCGCTCCCTCGGTCATCCCTGAGAGTTTCCGCTGGAGATCGTCCCGCTCCTCGCGCAGTTCACGGAAAGCAGCAAGGATCTGGCCGCAGCGATCATAATACGTGACAAATTCGGGATCGAATGACCCGGGCACATAACCAGGGGACATCTGTGCGAGCAACGTTTCAAGTTCGATTATGGTCATCACTCCCCCTTCTAAGAGAGACCTGTACACTACCCCTTCCTGCTTCCACCTGTTGCTCTTTTTTGACTACTGTTAATGGCACCCTCGATCATTGTGACAGTAGAGGGCCGCATTAGTTCTTCCGCGCCGCCCATGTAGGCTTCCATGACGATATTCACAAGCAATGGGATTTGGATGTCCGACTCTTCCAGAGTACACGCTACGGCCATGCGCTCCTCTTTAGTCCACTCCTTCCATCGCTTCCCGAGTAGGTCCTCGTGTTTTCCGATAATAGTCATGGCTCACTCCGTTCTTCCGTGACTCCTCCGTCTCAGCCAGGACCTCGCCGATGCGGGCGAGCATGCAGGCGTTCCAGGACATCCCATGGTGTGGCTTGACCGTGCCGAAGATCGTGGCGAGCTCACCCCGCAGACTTCGGTAGTCCGCTTCGATTTCCTCTGCACAGGGTTTGCCCGGCCTGGCTACACGGCGTATGACCATCTTGGTCGGGTCGAGGAGCAGACCGTCGTAGATGTAGGCGTTTCCGTAGATCAGGAGATGGTCCTCGACGAGCTGTCCCGTGGCCGGTCTGCCCAGGACGTTTCTCAGGTGGCCGACCTCGTTGTGGAGGTCCTTGATCAGGCACATCAGGGATGAGGCCGTACCGATGGAGATCTTGATGTCTATGATTTCGGAGAGACTGGCCAGATCACCCAACTTGGCCACCATCTCTTTGGCCTTCTCGATCCTCATGCTCCACTCGGTTACTTCTTCGTTGGTCACGTTCCTTCCTCCAGTTCTGCATAGCCTCGCGGATGAATGCGTCGATGTCGGCGAGACATCCGATGTTGAAGATGGTCCCCGCTTCAGGGAAGAAGCAGTACTGCCGCCACGGCCCGTGCCACTCGATGTAGCCGAGGAGATCGTTGGACTTGTTGTTGTGAATCTCCCAGACGTCGGTCTTCTTCTTCGACGGGTCCCTGTCGTGCCTGACGAAATGGATGTACGCGTACTGCGTCTTCATTGATCCTCCTCAGCTGTCATCGTCGAGAAACTCAGGCTCTGGAACCGGCCACGACTCTTGGATTTGCCCGCATTCCAAACACCACTGTATTTCTACGTAGTCGCCACCCCCCACCCCAACGTGGTGCGGAGCGTATCCCTGATGTTCATCGTCCCTGTACCAGAAACAGCAGCAGTCGCTGCATTTGGCGGAAATAGACGCAAGTCTAAGGCTCCCGCAGCTTTGACAGGCCATGTTATGCTCCAATCTTCACCTCCTTTGCGTCATGCTACGCATCGTCACCGCTATACCCCGCGTCCAGAGCCGTGCATTTCCACTTGTCCCGCTCCTGGCGCAGGGCGTCTATCGCCTTGAATACGGCAAGGATGAGGTCGGATGATGCAGGATCTTTTGGTCTCCAAAACCCCCGCACCCCCAACCCGATTGCGATTTCCTGGGCAAGAGCTTTTCGCCTATCGTCCCGCTCCTCGCGCAGGGTCGCGATCTCCTGGACCAGCACATAGGCTGCGGTTCTGGTCTCGTTGTCCCTGGCGACCGTCAGCCAGTTGATGGCGTCGTCGTAGGTCATGGGCGCGACTCCTTTGAAAGATTGGCCGCGAGTGATAAAACGTCTTTGCATATCGGATCCCTCTCCGGGACGTCTCCGCGCAGGATGGCGAGCGCGTTGCGCAGGACGGCCCGGAGCCGGATTCCTTCCTCCCGCAGCGCGTCCCGCTCATCACGCAGTTCGCGGAAGGCCGTTAGAATACGACCGCTGATTTCCTTGGCGTATCCATCACGGCTTATCCCTGCAAAGAACCGATGCGCCCCGAGTTCGCAAGCAAGCATATCTTCCGCGGTTGGCCCGGGGAATTTATCAGGTTCGCATATGACACACCCCGGGTCGGAATCGTCATGTTCGAAGCCACACGTTATGCACTTAATTATATTGCCCATGATCTATTCCTCCAGTTTTTGACTACTGCCTGATTCTTTTGCGGCACTGCCTTCCTTCGGGTGCTTGGCACGGTAGGCCGAGAGGGCGTCAAACAATTTCCGGTTCACCATTCCGTTGTCGCTGAACAGGTCTTCGGTGCCCTGGCCCGTGTCTCCGAAATGGATGTTGTTCTTGGCAAATTGCATCATGGCTGCAAATGCGGCCTCCACCAGCGCCTCGGCCTCCGGGTTGGGGGTGGCGATCTTACGGATATATTTGATGATCTCCCATTCAAGACGATCCAATCCTACATCTTTCCACGCTCGGAACAACTCGATCACTTCTTGTTCCATGCTCATGCTCACCCTCCACTTTCCAGGGAAAGTTATTTCCGAGAAGCATTAGTCGTGATCTTGCACTGTATGGGCGTCAAAAAACCCAATCGAGTCAACGCTTCTTCTCGTCATGCTTCTTCCCCTTACTCTCGGTTTCAAGATCACAAGTGCCAGATTTCCCAGAAGATGGAACACGCAGCGCTACTTCCGGCCCATCATACCACTCCCGAAGGGCTTGGAGCATGAATGTCTGGAAAGAATCCTCTCCCTCGACATCCCCGCTGGGATCTCCGCTCTCCACCGTTACCCGCACGGTATCAGTGAAACCACGAAGACCCGCGCCCGGTTCTCCGGGGAAGTCTACGTCGAAGATAAATGTTTTCGGCTCCATCTCGTTCTCCTTTTGGTGCTCATGTTAATCGGTCGGATCGGTCGATCACCGTGACGTGCTTCGATTCAAGGTTCAGGATGCTTCGAATCTTCACCCTTGCCCTGCGTGCAAAGGATTCGGCCCATTGCTTTACCCCTTCATTGATCTGTACCATGTTCGCCTCTTCATCGGCGAACCGATCCAGTTCGTTAACGAGGGAGATCAATGCCCGCCGCATCAGGTTCGCCCTGGCAATGTGTTGCCTCCATGAATCCCCGGGCGCTTTGAGTGGCTCCTTCTTTCTGGGTACAACGACTTTCATATCCACCTCCCACCATCAGAACCTTTACCACCGTCCCCAAAGTTCCACATATCACTTCCTCGCAGCGGCCCCGCAACAGTGGCAGAACCACATTTCGATTTTGACGGCGATGGATCCATGAAGGCCCTCGGCATCAAGAGAATCGCTACTCGTATTAAATCCACGACAATCACAACCGTTTTCTACGCATCTCATACATCTTCCAGTATCGCCGAAGATGTTCTCGGAATCGGGCTTTTCGTGAGACATTATCTCATAGTCCGTTGGCAGGCTTGTGGGGATCTCCGATCCGTTTGTATCCGATCCGTTGATGATCGACACATATTCCGTATAGCAAATCTGGCAATAGTATTCGCCGGATAAGACCACCATATCATCCAATGGAAATGGACCATTACCACACGCTTCACAGAGATAGCCCAATTCTGATTTCATTATTGGATCTCCACAACATTTAGATTCGTTTTACAGTATGACATCGCATACAGCGACGATATCCTCTCATCTTTAAAATTCCCACATGAGCAATCAATTCGCTCGCTTGGAACTTTTGGATATCGTTTTCGCGAATGAATTCTTTGGCAGCGGTGATCCTGCTTTGCATCCATTCCTGATACAGATCGGAATTCTCGGGAGGACCACCGGCTTTCTTGTTCATGAACCTTCTGAAATTTCTACATAGAGTTTTCCAACCCCGTTCAAGACAATATGCTCTCCGCGTCAATTCAGACTTGGCACGTTTCAATTCTTCTCTAAGTTCGACAACCGTTCGTTCGTGACTCATGATTGCTCGTGAAGATCTTTGTGTTCACGGGCTAACTTCCATTGACTCCAACACCTCGAACAAATAGATCCTAATTTTTTGGAATACCCATTGACCTGTCCCCTCTCTATGTCATGTCCACAAATTCCTTGGGTTCGTTCGATGGCAATAGTTTGTTTGAACTTCTCGAAATCAAGATCATCAAAGTTCATTTCTGGGTTCCTCTGAATTACTTCGACGAATCCAACGTCTCGATTCCGTAGGCCATATCGAGATACTCAATAAGATAC
>DASRZD010000590.1:0-12043 GCA_035686805.1 Armatimonadota bacterium | reverse complement strand
GCGGAAGATGGACCTCATGTCTGCCATCCAGACTTATACCCTGCTGACGGTCGGTCTTGGACTGGTGACTCAGATTCCGGCATTGCTGGTTTCCACGGCGACGGGTTTGATGGTAACCAAGGCCGCATCCGAGAGCAATCTCGGGAATGAGCTGGCGACTCAGATGCTCGCCCAGCCCAAGGCGCTCGATATTACGGCGGGGATTTGTACGGTGTTGGCACTGATTCCGGGAATCCCCAAGCTGCCGTTCCTTGCGGTGGCCGTCGGCGGAGTGATCCTGGCCCGAGTGCTCAAGCAGCAGGTCCAGATGAAGCCTGAGACAACTGAGGTTGAGGCGCCGAAGCCGCCCGAGTCCATGACAGACCTGCTGGCAGTTGATCCGATCGAGGTCGAGCTGGGATACGGACTTATTCCGCTTGCCGATCCGAAGCAGGGTGGGGATCTCCTGGAGCGCATAACTGCGGTTCGAAGGCAGTCGGCGATGGATATGGGGCTTCTCGTCCCGGCGGTGAGAGTCCGCGATAACATGGGCCTGAAGCCAAACGCTTACTCGGTCAAGCTGCGGGGCGTGGAGATTGCGAATGGGGAAGTCTACTCGGGCCAGATGCTCGCCATGAATCCCGGCACAGCTACCGTTCCTTTGAAGGGAATCGAGACCATCGAGCCGGCGTTCGGCCTTCCCGCGATATGGATATCCGACTTGCAGCAGTCAGAGGCGGAGCAGGCGGGCTATACGGTGGTTGATCCGCTGACCGTCATGATCACACATCTTACCGAAATCATTCGAAAGAATGCCGCCGAGATACTCACGAGGCAGGACACTCAGACGCTCCTGGACGCCATGAAGGCGCAAGCGCCGTCGGTCGTGGAGGAGTTGATCCCGAACCTGCTGACAGTTGGTGAGGTCCAGACCGTGCTTCAGAACCTGCTGTCGGAGAGGGTTTCGATCCGAGACCTGGCGGTGATTCTGGAGGCGCTGGCTGACGCGGCACGGCTTACGAAGGATACCGATCTGCTCACGGATTACGTGCGCCAGGCCCTGAGCCGGCAGATCACGAAACAGTATCAATCGCCGGATGGGACGGTGCGGGTATTCACGCTCGATCCGGCCATCGAGCAAATGATCGCCGATGGAATTCGGGTCACCGACAACGGGAGTCAGTTGGCGTTGGAGCCGAAAGCTGCTCAGGATATTCTGGAGCAGACGCGCGATCAGGCGGAGAGGATGGCGGCGCTCGGGTATCAGCCGGTGGCGCTGTGCTCGCCCAGGGTGAGGATGCATTTCAGGCGGCTGGTTCAGCCGATGGCCGCCACTCTGGCGGTTCTTTCGTTCCATGAGCTGGCGTCGGGAGTCCGGCTGGAGACAGTAGGAATGGTGAGTTTCGCAAATGAGAGTGTTGAAGATCAAAGCCTCCAATATGCATGATGCCCTGACAGAGGCGAAGCGCCGTCTGGGTGAGGATGCGGCCGTGCTGCATACCAAGCAGATCGAGGAGCCGGTGTGGCTGGGGCTTCACAAGAGGAAGACGGTCGAGATCCTGGCCGCGGTTGACACGTCGCCTGTCCAGGTTGCTGTCTCGAGGCGCGAGCCTCAGCGTGATGACCAGCTAATTCGGGAGCTTGCGGAATTGCGGCGGGTCGTGGCCAATATCGGCGTCGAGAAGGAGCTTTCCCCGGCTGCTGAGAGGCTCATCCGAAATGGAGTATCCGAGCAGTTGGCGGCAACCATCACGGGGAGCGAATCGGACCCGATTCCCTCGATTACTGCGAGAATCCGGTGCGCGGGCGAGATCAGACTCGGCAAGAGGCAGACAAGGGTGGCAATCGTCGGGCCGACCGGGGTGGGGAAGACGACGACGGTTGCCAAGCTGGCAGCCCATTATGCTCTGGCAGAGAAGAAGAGCGTCGCACTGCTGACGCTCGACAATTATCGGATCGGGGCGGTGGAGCAGCTTGCGACTTACGGCCGAATACTTGGGATCCCGATCGAGGTCGCATTGAGCGTGGAGGACGTCGAGGGGCTGGTGGCGTTGCATCAGGACAAGGATTTGATACTTATTGATACGGTCGGCAGGAGTCAGCGGAATCGGGAGCAGCTTTACGAATTGTCCAAGCTCCTGAAGGCGGCCAATCCGACTGAGGTTCATCTGGCGGTTTCGGCCTCGTCGAGCCCGACAGTCCAGAAGGAAGCGGTGGATAGCTTTGGCCTGTTGAAGGCCGACCGGCTGATATTGACCAAGCTGGACGAATGCCCTCAGCCGGGATGCATTCTGGAGCTTGCGGCGCAGACCTTATTGCCGTACTCATACGTCACGAACGGCCAGGGAGTGCCGGATGACATATCAGTCGCCGATTCGAAGGCGCTTGCGGAGATCGTTTGGGGAGGAGCAGCGTGACTGATCAGGCGGAGAATCTGAGAACGCTTGTGACTGGTTCGGTGGCGACGGATGATCTCGCCTGGGCGTGCGTCAATACCAGAGTCATCGCCGTCACCAGTGGAAAGGGCGGAGTCGGCAAGACCATGCTGACCGTGAATCTCGCCTTATTGATCGCCGAGATGGGAAAGCGCGTGCTGATCGTAGACGCGGACCTCGGGCTGGCGAACGTTGACGTGATGATGGGGCTGCCCTCCGGACGGCATGTGGGTCATCTCATGCTGGCGGACTTCTCGGCCGATGACGTTGCCGGCAAAGGGCCTCACGGCATCCGAGTGGTCTCAGGGGGCTCGGGATTGCAAGAGCTCGCGGATATATCCGGGGAAGATCGTCAATTGCTTATAAAGAAACTGAGTGCCTACTATCGGCAGTTCGATTATGTCCTGCTGGACACGAGTCCCGGCATAGGATCAGATGTGGTTGATTTCCTAAGCCATGCCGACGAAGTGCTCGTAGTCACGACACCCGAGCCTACATCCCTTAGAGATACCTATGCCTCGCTCAAGACTCTCGTGGCCGAGACGCCTGCGGCAGAGCCAAAGGTGATTGTGAACATGGCGGTCTCGAAGGAACAGGCAAAGCAGGCAATGGCGGTGGTCAACGAGGTTTCGACGCGGTTTCTTGGAAGGGCGTTCAAGAACTGGCATCATATCGAGAGCGATCCGCTGGTAGTGCGGACGATCCAGGACAGGCGGCCGCTGGTTGTTTCTTTTCCCAGGTCGCCCGCGGCGGCCTGTATGAGACGGCTGGCGAAATGTGTTTCAGAGGAAGTTCATGCGCTGGTTCAAGCGGTCTAGCGACAAAGAGATATTGAGTCTGGTCAAGGTGAATGATCGCATTCAGCTTGAGGTAAAGCGCAATCAGTATCTGAGCAGGGTGGAGGACATCCGGTCGGAAATGCTGCTCGTCGCCGCGCCGGTGGACGATGGCTGTGTCGTCAGCCTGTTCCCTGGGACTGAGGTTGTATTGAAGCTGTTTCTCCCGGGGGGAGTACGACGCTTCTCGTCCCGGGTGAAGCGCATGTATTCCGGCCGAGTGCCGATTTTGGAAATGGCGAAGTTCTCGGACCTGGGTGTGTTGCAGCGGCGGAATTACCCGCGTGCGACGGTGAAGCTGCCGGTGCAGTTTCGCACGGATATAAGCAGGGGCAATCCGGGACGATGGTGCGAGGGCACGACAGTGGACATGAGCATCGGCGGGGTTCAGATCTACGGCGCATACACCACGAGCCATATAAGCGTAGGCGATTTTGTGGAGATTCGGCTGGCCATGCCTGACAGGACCGAAATCCCGGCGATCTGTCGTGTAGGTCGGGTTCAGACGCGCTCGAATCGTTTTGCAGTCGAGTTCGTCGAGATCCAGCCGGAGGCGCAGGAGCGGATTGCGCGGCACATCGAGCAGAGGTGGCTGGAATCCGAAGCAGATCGCCGGCGTTATGTGCGATGCAAAGTTCCCATCAATGTTTCCTACAAACAGGCTGGCGGGCCATTTCAGAGGACTTCCAGTCAGGACATCAGCACTGGTGGACTGAGAATGCTGACCTCGGGAGATAGCTTTGTAATGGGCGAAACACTGGACCTCACAATCGAACTGCCGCACAAGGAGCTGCATGTCAAGGCTGTAGTAGTTTGGGTTGGCGCGGCAAATAAGCGAGGCCAATTGGAGATCGGCGTTAAGTTTGCGCGAATGGATAGGCGAAGCCACGATGCGCTTGCCAGGTTCTTGTTGACCGTCCAAAGAGGGGAGACCAAGTCGAAAGCGGCATAACGGATGGATGATTTTTTCAAGCTTCTGAGTCTCATGATATCGGTGGCAGGATTCGTGATAGTGACGGGCTTCCTCCTGTGGAAGGGCGAGGACCTGCTGGTCGCCGTGCTCAAGGGCATAGTCGCATTCTTCGTGCTCAAGGTAGCGCAAGGGATGTTCAGCAGCATATCGAAGTTTGCGGCCGAACAGACCAAGAAAGATACGGAGTCTGAACTCTAAATGCTGAAAATGGCTGAACAGTGGAAACGATACAAGAACGAGGCTGACTCCGAGGCGCGAGAGCAGATCATACTGGCCTACGCCTACCTGGCGAAGTACGTGGTGGACCGGATGCCCCTGCAGCCGAATGCCGTCACCGGGTATGACGATCTGCTCAGCCACGCCATCGTGGGGCTGATAGACGCCGTCGAGAAGTTCGACCCATTCCGGGATATCAAGTTCGAGACCTATGCCATTGCCAGAATCAGAGGCGCTGTGCTGGATGCGATCAAGAGCCTGGACTGGATGCCCAGGGGAATGAGGGCATCGGAGCAGGAGCTGAGGCGGGTATTCGCCAGGCTCGAGGCGAGACTCGGGCGATCCGCGAGCGACGAGGAAGTCGCCGCGGAGATGGGGATTGATGTGGATTCGCTGAACCAGAAGCTGTCGGAGGTTGGTCATTCGGCGCTGCTGTCGTTCGAGGAAGTCATGTTGTATGGAGAGGATAGTGCTGATGAAGAGGGTCTCTGGGGGCCTTCCGATCCTCAAGCCGATCCCATGCTGGCAGTGGAGGCGGATGAGCGGGGCAGGCTTCTTGCTCATGCGATCGCCGACCTGCCGGAAAGGGAGAAGCTGGTCATCAGCCTTTACTATGGTGACGGATTAACGTTGAAGGAGATTGCCAAAGTGCTGGGCGTCACCGAGTCCCGTGCCTGCCAGTTGCATTCGAAGGCCGTAGTCAGGCTTAACGGCAAACTGGCCAGGCACAAGGACCTACTTCTAGCTGCAGCCTAGCAGTAAGGGGTGACATAACATGGATGTGCGTTCTACAGACAGGACCGACCTCACAGCCAAGAGATTGGAGCAAATTGCCCAACCTGCGGCCAAGGCAAACGGTCACGCCTCTCGCCGTCGCGATGGCAAGAGGGATGAGAAGAATGAGCGAAATCGAGATGAACGTGAGTTGGAGACAATCCAAGTCCCGGATGGACCGTGTATTCTCGACGTAAAGGTGTGAATCCATGACAAACGGCTTGTTCGCATTCGGAGTAGTGGCGGCGATCGTTCTATGTTGCGGATGCATTCTGGCCTTCATGATCATGCGCGGCGCCTGGAATCGCCAGGAGCGAGAAACTCTGACGTCTCAGGATCTGATGGCCCTGGAGGAATCCGCCGTGCTCCTGGTGGAGCAGTTGAAGGCGGAGGCTGATCGGGGGATCATGGAGATCGAGCGGCGGTGCGAATCACTTCGAGAGCTGATCCGGGAAGCGGATGACCGGATTGCCAGGGTGTCGGACTTGCCCGAACACGTTCGACCTGTCCGACCGCAGCCCAGTCAAGATGGACGGCAGATCATGGAGATGCTCGAAAGCGGCATGGATTCCGCTGAAATAGCGAGGAGTCTGCGGCTTACCATCGGAGAAGTGGACTTGATGCTTGGTTTGGCGAGAGCGAGATAGGACAGATAGGACCGATGATGGGACGGATGGGACCTAGCCAGGCTTCTGCACTGCCCTCAGTTTCAGCACGCCTTCGCCTGCCTTAGAGCGGTCGGTCGGGCGGAGGCGGTATTGCTGCATCAGCGCTACTCTGGCATGGACGGAAACGTTTTGCCTCACCAGGTCTGTGAGCGGCAGCCGGTATGCGTGACAGTCCGGCAGAGACTCCTCCGGACGCCGGCGTATCGAGCGCACGATCAGGAAGCCCGCCGATGCCAGCAGGATGATCCCGTATGCCATCTGGCGAGGATCGGAGGCGGGTTTGAACTGCGGCAGGGCAAATGCCGTGAACTGAGGAGAGGCATTCGGCTGCAAAGCCGAAAGCTGCTGAGCGACGAGCGGCTCGGGCGAGGCAAGTGAGGCCATCGTCTGAAGGACCAGCTTCCGATAGACCATTGGACGGGCCTCCGCAGCCCATCTCGACGACGTCTCTACCAGCATCCCGCATATCCCCTGCCTCGTGAAATACCTGTGCGCCAGCCGAGAATCGGTTTGCGCGCGATAGTAGACCGCCGGCATGGACGCATTCAGGGCCAGGAGTCTCGCCAGCTTATTGCCGGCTCCAACCCCGTAACCAGCCACCTCGACACAGTCCTTGTGCCATGGGTGAGAGTCCGTCCACTCATGCAGGTCGAGGACCACTTGAGGACGGAACTGCTTGGCCAATCCCAGCACCGCTCGGGTCTCAGGCTGACTTGCCGCAACCCAGTCTCTATTCAGGTCTAAACCGGCGGAATTGGTCCGGGCGAATGAGACAAAAGCATCAGGGTTAGCAACAGGTACTATCACGATCACCAGCTTATCGAGCAAGGCCCGAAGGCGGGGATTGTCGGTGTTCGAGAGATCCCTGGCGAGGCTGACCATGCCATAGCAGGGAGATCGCTCGCTGCCATGCTGTCCGCACAGAATGAGCACTCTGGGCTTATCGCTGGAGAGAGATTCCGCCAGGGCAACTGCGTAGATCGGCCGACCCTGGACCGATTCACCGATTCGGGCAACGCGGGCAAACCGGCTGCCATTCAAAGCCTCGATCTGCCCTGCCAGTGTGGAGTACCTATCGGCGGATGCGGGGCTGATCGCCGTGACCAGCAGCACGAGCATGCACAGGAGTTTACCTCTTGCTGTCAAGGAAGACCGCCTTCTTCGCTTGCCTGGACGGCCGATAGGCTCTGGTTAGCCCCCGTTCCTGCCTCAATGCCATCAACTCGGAGCGGCACTCATTGAGCCGGGCCGCCATGAGGGTCTCGCATGCCGTCTGCTTCTCCGAAAGACTGGTCAGATTCGTGTGGACCTGCTGGAGAAGGGTTTCCAGGCCGGAGTCTCTGGATTCGAGCCGATTCATGAGGGAATCGAGCGACTGGCTGCAGGCCGATATCTCCTCGCAGACTTCCGACCGTGCATCCAGCAGCTTCAGTGCGGAATCGGTGTCACATGCCGCGAGAGCCGCAATCATTAGGTCGGTGATCTCGTCCATGCGGCGCAAGAGGCTGTCATACTTGGCGGCGGCATATGCGGCTTGTTCCCGAAGGCTTTGTGTGCTCATGCTGCTTTCGCCTCCGAGGAGGTTTGGCCGGAGCGGACCATAAGCTCGGCGTTGGCCCATACAGTACGCATATCCGTGAGAATGCTGATAGTCTCCTCCAGGGCCGCCGGATCGTCCCGCAAATTGGCATGGGTGAGCTGGTCGAACACATAGGAGTACAGGCCTTCCAGATTCTCCGCCAGCCTCGTATCCGCATTGAAATCCAGGCTGGATATCAATTCGAGGATGATGCCCTGAGCCTTGATTATGTTGGCGCTCTGTTCATCGAGCTTGCGTTCCTGCATCTTTTCGGCGGCGACCTTTGTGAAGCGGATGGCGCCGTCATACGCCATGACGATCAGCTTGCCGGGAGTCGCCGTCCTGAATTGAGTCTCCACATACTGCGAATAGGGGTTTGCGATTGACATGGCTTCCTGCCCTTACTTCACTCCTAGCTTTATTTCTTCCAGTTATTAGAAAGCTGCTCGATCTGACTCGTCAGATACGACCCCTGGGACTGCAACTTCGACAGTGCGCTCTCCATAGCTGCGAACTGTCTGTAAAGCTGCTCTTCCTTTACTGCGAGTCTGGCGTTCATGCTTGCGATGTCATCGTTGATGTACTTTATCTGCGAGTTTAGCGAATCCTCAGTGCCCACGATTGTTCCCGTCACCGGCTCGGAGATGGATCCAAGGTATTCCGAGAGGCTGGCTGCAAGACCTTTGGAGTACGCGATTGTGCCGTAGCTTCCCGGAGTTTGGGCGGTGACCAGGAGTGCGAGACCGTCGGTATTCTCGTTGCCTTCGTTGCCGGTGAGTACTTGCCCGCTGCCGGTCGCCGCTTCTCCGTTGATTGTGCCTGCCACGTCGGTGCCGGCGGCGCCCGTGCCGCTGCCCGATTCGCCGGTCGGACTGGCCTGAGTGACCGTGACATTTCCAAGTCCCGAGGTATTCCCGAGAGCGCTCGAGACGCTTGAAATAGCGGTGATTGTCCTTGCCGAACCGTAAGCGATCCTCGTCAGGCTCAGATAATCGCCCGTTCCCTGGCCATTGATATCCGTCCGCAAGGCCAGGACCCCCGTCTGGCTGCTCATTGCGTTGATGGCCTGGAGCACCTGATCTCCCGTCATGCCTGCCGTGAGCTGAATCACCTTGCCGTTGATGGTGAGCTGCTCGTCCTGGGCCAGGACGTCGGTCTGGGCGACTCCGGAAGTTACCCTTGCCTGCGATGCGACCGCGGTTATCTCAATCGCATAGCCGGCTTCACCCGAAGCCTTGGTGTTGATGGTGGATGCCACGTAGGCGACATTCGAGCTGGTTGCCTCTCCCACGGCGGCAAAGAGTCCCTTGACCTGGCTGAGGCTGGAAGCCAGCGCCGAATCGAGATCCGCCTCGTTAAGGGAGAGCTTATTGCCAGTGGTCGAGGTGATCCCGATCTGCGACAGGACGACTATGGACTGGTTTAGACCGGTGACGGTGTTGAATACTCTCCCGGTCAGCTCCGACTGGATCAGCCTGAGCGTCGGATTGCCGAACAGGGTCCCGCCTATATTGGTCTTAGTATCGTACTTGAACTGCTCATTGATGAAGCCAATGAGATTGTTATACTGCTCCACGAAGTCCTTGATTGCCTGCTTTATGGATGCAGAGTCGTTTCCAATGGTGATGGTTATGACCTTGCCTGCATCAGCTCTCTGAAGGTCCAGGGTAACGCCGGGGACAAGGTCGGTGATCTGGTTTGAACCTTTAGATACGGTGATGGCATCGGCGCCGGCCCCCAAGGTGATAGAGGCATCTTCGCCGGTTTGGAGAGTTGTCGGCGCCACTCCGCCGAACAGGGTGGGGGAGGTCGTGATGGTAAGCCGGCCTGCGACCCCGCTGGTATCGCTGGTGATGATAAGGCGATACGGATTGCCTGCCGAGCCATCGTTAATGATGGTTGCCGTTACTCCTGCTCCCGACCGGTTTATGGCGTCTCGCACACCGATGAGGGAGTTGTTCGTATCATCAATGACTATGTCTTTTGCCGCCCCCGACCCGACCGCTATGCTGATGGTGCCTGTTCCAACCGTGCTGGTGGTATTAGCATAGCCCTCGGTCTTGAGCTGGTGGGCTCTGGCAAGTGAATTCACTGTGAGGTAGTAACTTCCAGCCTGTGCGGAATATGTGGCCGTGCCTGTGACAATGGACTCGTCGCTGGAAGTGGCGGTCTTGGCATCGAAGGTTGACGCGGTCGCAAGGGCCCCAGCCTTCGTCTTCAGCGCCAGTATGCGGGTATTGGCATCCTGCCAGGCAGTGATCTGGTTGCTAAGAGAGGTCTTCCTAGTCTCCATTCGGGTGACTGGCCCTCGCGCGAGCTCCATCAACTGGCTGACAATGCTCTGCGTGTCCAGTCCTGATATGATGCCGCTTATGGATGATGTACCGGGCATAAGAATCCTCCTATGCGTAATGCGTGATCCGTGATTCGTAATCCGGATCCCTAACACCCAAAACCAAACACCTAGAACCTATGGGTTTGGTGGCCGCCGCGAACGACGGCCACCAGGGTCACTCAGTGCTCTAGAACTACCGGAGCAAGCTGAGAAGCGCCTGCGGCGCGGCATTGGCCTGAGTCAACATCGCAGTGCCGGCCTGGAGCAGGATCTGGCTCCGAGTAAACTGAACCATCTCCAAAGCCATGTCGGCGTCACGAATAGAACTCTCAGACGCTGCGATATTCTCCTTGGCTACCGACAGCGAAGCTATGTTCGACTCGAGGTCCTGCTGGGTTGCACCCAGGCTGGCTCTCATCGTCGAAACCGTGCTGATCGCAATGTCAACAGCATCGATCGCTAAGTCTGGTGCGGCCGCCACATCAATAGTGTCAACGCCAAGGACTGTGGATGACACGCCGTCAATCGTAACTGTCGTGGTCTGGCCGGAGTTCGCGCCGATCTGGAATATCAGACTGAGAGGGCCACCCAAGCCATCGCCGTTCAACAGAACCTTAGTGCCGAACTGAGTGTTCGTCGCGATCCTGTCGAGAGCCGTAACCGCAGAGTCTATCTGCGCCTGGTCGGCTGCAATAGCAGTATCGTCATTCGCGCCGACGTTTGCGGCGTGCAGTGCCAGGTTTCGCATGGTGCGAAGCAGGTTGTGGATCTCAGCGAGTGCTCCCTCAGCGGTTCTTATCAAGTTAACCGCATCGCTGGAGTTCGATATCGCCTGACCCAAACCTGATACCTGAGCGCGCAGGTTCTCGGAAATCGCGAGGCCTGCGGGGTCGTCCGCCGCCCTGTTGATCCGAAAGCCCGAAGACAACTTCTCGATTGACGCTGCCAGGGCTCTGTCCGTGTTCTGCAACTGTCTGTGCGCATTAAGCGCGGCTGCGTTTAGGTTGATACGCAGTGACATAGTGTTTTTTCCTCCTTGAATCGGTTGAGCCGATAGATCGGCTCCGGGGCTTCCTGCCCCTTGTATTTTCGCGCCGGCTCAACTTAGCCGGCTCGGGCGCCGGCGCTATCTATGCCCGAGTCGGACATCTGCGGGTGAGGCGTTCTCCTCAGAGGCGGACCTCACCAAAACGGTACATAAAGCATCAACGCTCCTTTCGCAATGCTTTGGTCTTATCTCATCGCGGCTCAGGCTGCCCGAGCTGCGACAGAATCCTGTTCGACGAACGGCTTCTCCGCTATCGCATGTTTGGTGCAATATCGGTCATCCTGCAGTATTATCTGCCTGGCCTGAAGGGTTCGCGAGTTGATGACTATGGGCCCCAGCAGATTCGTCGTCACGCTGCCGTCTTCTCTGGCGGCGGTCACAGTGGTAAGGACTATGGCCTCCGACTCATCCTTGAGGTCCAGAGAATCGGCCTGCTCGTCAGTCAGGTCTATGTCGTAGTCCGGGAAGACGACTACCGGATTGATGACGATGAAGGCCATCGCCGGATTCTCCACGGACTGCAGCCACTTGAAGGGCGTGTTTGACCTGTCTTCGAGCAGCACATACCGCCTGAATCCGTTTAGCCCGAGCATTCCGTCAGGCATGCTGAGTATCGAGTCTTCGGCGATTTCGATAACACCGAATCTTGTAGTCTCTATCTGCATGGCTGAACTCCCTTCTTAACCGTTGTTCCATATATTTGCCAGGGACATCCCGAGAATCTGATTGGCCGTGGCAATTGCCGACTGGTAAATGTTTTGACGAGTCTGTAGTTGAACCACCGCATCCACCAGGTCCGCATCCTCCACCTGTGATAGCAGCTCGCTGAGGCTGGTCTTTGAATCCAGGAGAGCGCTGGTATTGGAATCGAGCTGATTGAGGCGAGCCCCGATCTGCGAGTTCCATGAGCTGACATTCTCCAGATGCTTGTCAATGTCTTTGAGCTGGTTCGAGCACGCCGTCACGTCACCGGCGAGCACATCCTGCTTCAGGTTGTAGATCGTCTCAAAGAGATCCGGAACGCCGGGGACGGAAGCGCCGCCCATATTCAGAAGCGCCTCGCCCGAGACACCCACGCATACGTTGGCTCCCGGCCCAATCCTTATGGAGAGAGGGCTGTTGTCGCCGACATACGTGTGCACCGAATGGTCGGCAGTCCAGGTCATCGGAGCGCTGTCGCTCTTGCTGCCGGCGAAGATG
>DASRZD010000589.1:0-14402 GCA_035686805.1 Armatimonadota bacterium | reverse complement strand
AGGGCTGAGCATGCCGACCCGTCCTGCCTGCCCCGATCTGTCGGGGACCTGTCCGACTAGTCAGACTTGTCCGACTGGTCCTACCCGTCCGACTCTGGATTCCGCCTGACCCGGCGCTCGCGATATAGCCGTTCTGTGAAGCCGCCCTCCGCAAGGAACTTCTGCTCCAGGTTGTGAAGCTGCCGGCCAAGAAGATAGCTGGCCTGATTGATCAGGCAGATTAGCGTATTCGCCGCAACCTCGGCGGACGCAGTCCCAATCTGATAGGGGTCATACTCGTCCGACCTGTCCGACTTGTCTGACCCCTCCGACCGATACTTCCCTCGCACGGCTAGGGCTTCCAGCGATTCCTTCTCCCAGATCGGGAGTCGCTTGTGTCGAAGGAAATCTTTGTAGTCCAACAACAGTTCCTCCAAGCTTGCCCGGGCCACATTAGTGAGCTTTATCTCGGTTTTCTTGGAGGTCGCCGAGGCCATGCTTCCTTCGGCGATGTTGCGCACACCGCTGCGGGCGGCTTGTATCATTTGGTCATGGGTACGAGACCGCTTGTCAACGAATCGCTCGCAGAATACCGCCGTGGCGTCGTAGACTATCTGAGCCGCCTGGAAGCTGCGCAGTTTCTGGTAACCGCCATGCGGCGGGAGGAGAGAATGATCGTCCGGCATCTGATCCCCTTTCACAAGTCCTACCTGTCCGACCTGCCCTACCCGTCCGACTTGTATCCTTGTCCGACTCGTCCGACCCGTCCTGCCCATCTGACCTCGTCCGACTGGTCCTATCTGTCAGACTGGTCCGACCGCAGGCTATCTTAGTCTGCTCTCCTACCCTAGGTCGCTTCCTCGACGATCTTGATCTCTTCTTCCGTCAGGCCGTAGAGTTCGTAGACCAGGGCATCGATCTGCCGGTCGGTGGCGTCAATCCGCCTCTGGATTCGGGTCTTCTCGTCCGGCGTCTTCGCCTCCGGCAGCTTCTTATGCAGGGTGAGCATTGATTCCACCAGCTTCACCATCCGGTCATGCCGGGCCTTGTCCTCCGGGTCATCGAAGTTGATGGCGCGAATTGGAAACTCCGCGAGCTCCTTTACTTTGAACTGCGGGAAGATGGCCCTTTGAAACTTTTCAAAAGCGCACTGAAACCAGAAACTGAGCAGTCGTGAGTTCAACAGGCCCAAGATATAACGATTGCAGAGGGAGCTCGAGCTCCTCACTATCATGCTGTTTATGTCGTTTAGTTCCTCACCATTCACTATCACGGCGTTAACACAATACGGGGGTCTAGATGGTATCTGGCGGACTAGTATTCTGACGCCGTCGAAAAGACCTGGCTGCCGTGGTGCTGCCAGGTTATCCCCGTACTTAAGGAATGCTCCCGACCATCTTACTTGGTACCGCCTAACGTCCTGACCGTCCAGGTAAACACGGTAACCGCCATCCCCTCTGGTTGTTGAATGGTAAACCCTGCCTTTTTTCATCTCATCGGTTTGAGGAGGACTCCCTTTGCCGGTCTCATAGGCTTTGAGGCCGGCCTTGACTACCGCCACTTCGCCGAGCATCGGATTGTCGATACCAATCCTCTGCACTAGCTGGCTGATATCAGGGCGGCATGTTTCCCCAAATCGTATAATGGGCGAGCGCAATGCCTCAGACGCGCCGACCCTGGAGACTACCCTGTAGCGATTGGGGGCGTCTGACTCCATTAGCAGGAGATCAGTTGCCGCCGACTTGCAGAAACTGACTATGGAAGTATCCACGTTCGCCCCAGCAAACACCTTAAACCTATTATTGACTACAGCCACATCTCCGGTGTGGGTGAGAAGAAAGTCCCTGAAGCTCTTCAGCGAAACAATGGAAAGCCAATTGTTAGGGACTATCAATCCAAGCCGACCGCCAGCCGTCAGGAGTCTGCGACCCTCCTCAATGAAGAGCACATAGGTGTTGAGCTGATAGAAGTGGTTCTCATAGTGCGCCACGTAGTATGCTTTTTCTCTAGAGGTAAAGCCTTTATCTCTCGTAAATATGTACGGCGGGTTGCCGATCACCGCATCGAAGCCACCACCCTTCATGATGTCGGCGAACTCCCGGTCCCAATCAAATGCGTTTATACGGGAGCGCTCCTCATCCGAGATCTCGTCCGGTGGGCGGCCCTCAAAGAAGTCGCTGCCAATCAGCGAATTGCCGCACTTGATGTTGTTGCCCAGATCAGGCAGCGCCCGCTCGTGAAGCCCGGCTAGGGTATGCTGGATGGTCTCCTGTGTCTCATCCTCCAGGACCTTCAGCAGCAGGTTCAGCTTGGTGACCTCCACCGCCTGGCTGTCTATATCAACACCATAGATGTTATTGAGCAGTATGCGCTTCTTCTCTGTGGAGGTCAGAAACCACTGGCCGCCTCGCCCCTGGTAAATCTCCCTCCTGTGCTTACCCGGGCCGTCTTCCACATACCGATCTCTGTACCAGGTCAGAAGATGGGTGTACGCCCCAATGAGAAACGAGCCGGAACCGCATGCCGGATCGAGAATCTTCAGCTTGGATACCTGCTTTGGGGTCTTGCCTTCGCACAGCTTGCCAACCGTGTTCTTGACGATGTAATCCACAATGTAGGTTGGAGTGTAGTAGACTCCGCCCGCCTTCTTAACCTCCGGCTTCTCCTCGACTGTAGCATTCGTGGGCGACTTCAGGACGATCACCTTGCCGAGGAACTGCTCGTAGACGCTGCCAAGGATGTCCGAGGGGATCTCCGAGAAAACGTAAGGGCTCTGGGGATAATAGAGCTGCTTCAGAATGGACTTGAGGATGTCATCATCTATCTTCAGTCCGAGCGTAAGCTCATCAGGACCCTCTGCTCGCCCACCTTCCAGCTTGAAGTGAAAGATGCCTGAGTTATACCGGTCATCCGCCGTGAGAAAAAGCTGACAAAGACGAGCGTATACATTCTTACCTTGCGAAAGCGGCTGAAGTGTGCCGTAAACCTCGGTGCCCCGATCCTCGCACATGCGGAGGAAGATTACGCGGTCAATAATCCGCTGGACCGCGAAGTTCAAGCTCTGAACACCCAGGCCCGGGTTTCTAAGGAAAATGTTATGTGCCAGCAATTCGCGCCATCGCTCGATCTCAGCCAGGAACGCCGTGTCCACCTCGGCGGTCCCGCGCTTGCCCTTCGTGGACTCGGCATAGCGGTCGAACGAGCCGCGGAGGACCTCCTCCTTCGCGAAGATTCCGGCTATCTCAGACCATCGCTCCATGTAGTCGTTATACTTCAAGTAAATTATCCGCCCAAGGCTGGCCTTGTCGGTGTCCTTTGGAGGGAAGCGGCAGTCATAGACGGCGCATTCCATGAAGTTGGTCAGGATGGCAAGCGGGAGCTTCGCGCTCCAGGAATAGCGGCGAAGCTGGTAGGCAGGCCGATTATCGAACTCCACGCTCACTTCGGGTTTCTTCGCCTCTACGAAGAACTTGCGCGTCCCGCCGATACGGAAGGCATAGTCGGGCGCTTCAGTCGAGCCGCCGACCTTGATGGCGTCCTCATGGATGACATCCTTGTAGGCTTCGGCGTAGCCGCTCCTGTTCGTCATGTCCCATCCCAGCGCTTCGAAGAAGGGATCAATGAACTCGGTGCGAGTCTGGGCCTCGTTGTAGGCCTTGGTGTACTGCTGGCGGTTGCGGTCAAACCGCTCGACGAGTTCAACAATTTTCGGAGGGACATCGGGCATGGGTAGCTCCTTGTATACGGCTCACATTTCACCGGCAACCGACCCGATTCCTGCCCCACGCTTGTGTCTGGCTGTGCAATCTGTGTTCACCCGGATTGCCGGCAAGCTGCCGGCGCTACAATCCCATCGGCGTCTATCTCCGCTCATCGGCGGCGGTTTCCCCTCCCTTCAATCTGAAATCTGAAATCGAATGCCTCCCAATAATATAGGCGAGTTAGGAGGCCTTTTCGAATGTAAATTCTGTGAATTCTTTGAGAAAACTTCCGTTCGCCCTTTCCCCCGCACTAAGCACAAAGCACCATGAACCGTGAACGACCGCCTAATTTTCCGTGAAATGCTGTGAACTGGCGTGAACAATCCGTGTCAACGCGGGGTGGGAGGAACGCTGAACGAGGAACGTTGAACGCTGAACGCTTATGCTGCCAGAGGAAGCTCTTCTTCCGGGGTGAGACTGCCGAGGGTGACTGCCTCGTCATCGAGAAGCGGGATGAGCGAGCTCAGGCCGGTCACGGCCAGGGCTTTTCGCACACGGGGGCTTGCACCGGAGATCGCCAGTTCCCCATTCTCCCTGCTGACGCTCAGGAATCCGCGGACCAGGCTGCCAAGGCCTGAGCTATCTATATAGTCCACATTCTCCATGCGGATGACTATCTGGCGCTCTCCATCCTGAAGCAGTTTGTGGATCGTTTGCCGGAGTTTCGTGCAGGTGAACTTGTCCACATCCCCCTTGACATCGATTATCGGGATGCCGCCCTGCCAGCGGATCTGGATATCCAGGTCCCCCGCATGATCAAGCAATTCGGTAAATAGGAAAGACGCTTTAGACATGGGCCTTCCTTCTCCATTAAGGGGTTGATAAGCCTATACACCTCCATTCTCGGCAGATTCGGCTCAACTCTGGAGGGATTCAGCTATCGGAATCGTCTTCCTGAAGGAAGCCCGCGCACCCGCGCATGAGGCACCAATTATCGAATTCGGCGATCTGCGCATCCAATGCCTTGATCTCAGCTTGCTGGTAGTTCTTCGCGTTTTTAAGCCAGTCTGCCAAAGTCCCGCCCTGCAGTCGGACCGTCCGACAGGTTTCTTCATGACATTTCGCATGTGCTTTTCCTGCCGTGAGAAATATATCCGGCTTTCCGTTTCCGAAATCGCCGATCGGCGGAGCGCAATCCTCGGATACAATTCCAAAAGAGGATGCGAATCTGCAATCACTGAACCCCTGGCTCTCCTCGATCTTCGTCTCCATGCGCTTGATGTATGCCGCCGAGTCCTCTCCCTTCGCAGGTTCGGTATCCGCGAACGCCTGCCGGACAGACTTCAGGGCCTCGAGACAGAGATTCGCCGTCTTGCAGTCATTCTCCCTATCCTCCGGCTCGGCCATCATCATGGAGAGCGCCCATTCCGGTATGCCGGCAGGAAGCGGGAAACGCGGGCTTGCGGGGGCTGAGGATACCATGAGGCACTGACTAGCTCCATCACCGGGGACTGCCACGCCGTCCGATGGATCGAACTCCGTTCGCGCACTCGACCCATGACGGTCGCCCGCCAGCTTGCAGAAAGCATCCTCCCAGGCCTCATAAGCAAGAGACAAGTGGTCGGCCGCCCAGGTGTCTCTAGCCGCCGATGAATCGGCGATCATGGACTTCAGCCCCAGGATGCAGCCGGCGAGGTCTACGAGTTCCTGCTCGCTCCCCGATGGGGCAGGCTGCCTTCCACTCGGCCTAAGACCGGATGCGCCTTTCAGAACACTCTCGATGCTCTCCCGGCTTTCGTATGCCAGGTGATAGCGGTCTGCAAGGCCTGTGACCTTGCCGGGACTCCACTTGTCGCACTTCTTCTTTGACGGCATGCCCACGATGGCGAATCCGTTCCCTTCTACCTTCATCTCCTGGGTCACCACCAGGTCCGGGGAAAGAGGAAGAGTGCGCACGAAAGCAGCATGGGCAAACCCATAGGCCTTCACTCCCGATTCATCAGCGGCGGTTTCGGCCTGGTCGTCATACCCGATATCTATGCGGTCGCCGGAGTCGCCGGCGATCTTGGTGATCCGACCGAGCGAATCGCGCTCCACAGTGCAGAATCCGGGCAGGGAGACCTGGACTCGCACGGTGGTATAGTCCGCCGGCATATAGCGAATGAAGTAGCCGTTTGGATGATATGACCAGCGCCCGACAGGTATCTCTCTGCTGGCGAATTCCGCCTTCAGTCTCCCAGGCCTGATCGCTTCGGCCTCCAGCGCGGAGTATGTGGCGCCGGCGTCCTTGAGCATTTCACGCAGTCTCCACTCGGCTTGCAAGACGCTTCGGGCATTCTCGGACAGCTTATCCACTACCTGTGACGAAGGGTCGAAGAAGTCAATGGGCGACCCCTCGATGCTCGATATATTCTTGACCAGATCGTATACACTCCCGAGCCCGGTGCTGTCAACGAGCTTGCACTCCTGCTCGGATAGACAATCATAGGCCATGCTTCGGATGTCGGGCGCGAGGTCACCGAGGTTCGACAGGGAGCTGATCCCCCACAGCAGCCGCTGGATCTTCTCGCGGGCCGTGTTCGGGTCGCCGCCGTATTTCTTCACTATCTTGCGGACGACGTCACTGCATGGGCCGTGCAAGGGAGCATAGACATAGCCGTCGGATGGGTACGACTCAGAGAGCCCTGGGGAAACGGAGTAAGCGTTCGCCTTCAGCGAGAAGAAGCCCGGTTGATCGAGAACAAAGCTCCCGCCGGTTCCTATGGGCAGCTTGGACATCTGCACGGGGACGTCTGCCGGGGAGAAGCCGTCCAGCATCCACACGTCCGTCGCCGCATCGGCAATTGAGCTGGTGACCCTCGGCTTGCGCTTCACCAATTGCTGCGCGACTTCCCAGGCGACATCGCTTCCCTTCGGAACCCTACCCTTGAGAACCTCTCCCCAGAAGTCGGCCGGGCATTGGGATGTGATGAGAAAGGTTGCTGCCAGGCATAGAACGGCGGCCTTGAGGCCTGAAGAGCGAGCAAAATGCAAAGGACCCATGTCGTTACCTCCATACCAACTACGCTTGCTCACTGGGAAATGAGCGGGCCAACTTGCTTCCGTATCGGCATTATATGCCCATACACGCGGGGCGTCAACCTGCCTCTCACTCTGCATCCAAACGGCATCCCGTTTTGGGAAGCAACTGGTGAGGGTCAGCCAGGGATTCTACAGGCGCTGATACCTCCGCTCCGGATCAGACCTGTCTGACGAGTCGGTCGTGTCGGACCGCATCGGTTTAGCAGCGCGCATTTGCGGGTATATGCGTTCCCTGATGAGCAGCCATCCCCAACTCAGGCCGGAATATGCCGCCCGGCAGCCGCTTCGCATCGTCCACGTTGACTCCGGCCGGCACTGGCGCGGAAGTCAGCATCAGATCATCTACACGATGGAAGGGCAGATAGACAGAGGCCATGATGTGATGGTAGCCTGCCCGCCAGGCTCGCCTCTTGCCAGACATGCGACCGACCTCAACTTCCAAGTCGCCGAGATTCCGATGCGGGGCGAGTTTGATCTCACCGCCATCCCCAGACTCGCAAACGCTCTCCGTTCATTCGCCCCTCAGGTCGTACATCTTCAGAGCGCCCATGCTCACGTGCTCGGCGGAGCGGCGGCGCGGATTGCGGGAGTGCCGGCGGTCATACTATCACGGCGCCTGGACAATCCCATCAAAGGCCGGATCGCCAGGTGGAAATACAAGCACTTATATGACCGGATGATCTCCGTTTCCGACGGCGTGAAGGATGTGCTTGTTGATGCCGGAGTGGCTTCCGATCTGATAACCACCATCCGCAGCTCAGTCCCAATCTCGTATTGGCGGGATGACGGCGACGGCGAGCGAATACGAAGGGAGTTTGGGCTCGATGCCTCAAACCGACTCATCACAACGATTGCCCACGTCGAGCGCCGAAAGGGCATAGACACGCTGATTGACGCCGTCCCTCGCATATTGGAGCAGGTCCATGAGGCGAGAGTACTCATCATCGGCGGCGGATCACACAGACAGAGCATCGTTAACCGCGTGACCGCGATGGGCCTCGACGGCAAGGTGATTCTCCCCGGATTCAGGACCGACATCCCGGACATACTAGCTGCTTCGAATGTCGTGGTCTCGCCGTCCTACCTCGAGGGATGCTGCAACTCGCTCTTGGAGGCGATGGCGGCGGGCAAGCCGGTGATCGGCACAAAGGTCGGCGGAACACCCGAGATCATCGAGCATTGGGTGACCGGTCTCCTGATTCCCCCGAAAGATCCCGAAGCCCTTGCCTGGGCCGTGGTTCGATTACTCAAGGATGACAACCTGTCAGCCCAGTTCGGGGAAGCCGGACGAAGGGTCGTGAGGGAGGAGTTTTCGGTTGACAGGATGGTAGACGAGACCTTGCGGATATACTACCAGGCATTGGAGCAGCGGCTGTCCTCGAACAGGCCCAAGCTTCGACTGATTCAGAAGCGAGTTACGCGTGGGCCGGGACGCGCTCCTCTGTCCTGACTTCCCATTCCAGCCTCTCGAACTCTTCCTTCAGCAGGCCCATGACCAGGACATCCTTGTACTCGCCGTCCAGGTAGTGCGACTCCCGCAATCGTCCCTCGTGCCGGAATCCGCACCTCTCATAGGCGCGAATCGCCCGCTCGTTGAAGGCATGGACGTAGAGGGTTATCCTGTGGAGGTTATACTGTTCGAAGGCGAATTTCATCAGCGCCTTTGTGGCATCCGACCCGTAGCCATGGCTCCAGTAGGCCTTGTTTCCGATGGCGATCGTGAAGTCGGCATTGCCGCCACGATGGTCTACGTACCTCAGGGAGGTTTCGCCGATGAGTTCGCCATCCAGGGTGGTTATCGCCAGGTGCAAATCCCTGGTGTCTCGGCAGAGCGAATCCTGATATTCCCTTTCGGCCTCGGCAAGTGGTTGAGGCGGATATGGATAGTCTCGGTACCTCATGACTTCGGCGTCCTGAGTCCATTCCCAAAGCTGCTTCACGTCCGACAGCTCGATTGCTCGAAGAATGACCTTCTCACCGGTGATCATTCGGCATTCCCCCGATCATTCTACCGTCCGATGTGTTTCAATCAAACGCGTGTGCAATGGGTCATGCCGCCACAAGCATTCACAATAGTCTTCTCCCGGATGTTTCGTGATTGCGCTTCGGCGGGCATTATGACATGGCGAGTGCGAGTTCCAGCCGGAAGCCAATCATTCCCTGAATCTTTTGAGAGGAGGAACATCAATTGTCAGTGCGTATGGCAGAAATGTTGCAGACCGTGAGTGATGTGTATCGGCAGTTTATCCCGTCTGAGAAGGGCGAATCGCTCGATGAACAGATTTACCCGTGGAGCCTGGACGGCATCAAGAATGACATGAGGGAGCCATTCGAGCCCCACAAACTCGATCCCCAGTCCCTGGCCTTTTGCACGCAGATGATCGCAGTGGAGTCCCAGCACTGGTTTGACTATCATTCGTGGAGCGAGTGGGTATCAGACAAAGATCTGAAAACCCTGCTCGCTCAACTCGCGAGGGCGGAGCATGTGCATCACCTGAAGCTGATGTCGCTTCTCGCAGTTCCTCACGCGCCGTCTGAGGCGGTACTCTCGATGGAGACGGCGATACTCATGGGGTACCGGAGTTGCGCCGAGCGCGAATCGAATGACGCGATCAAGAATGCCTTCTGTCATATCTTCGACGACCATCTGGCGCATGCCGAGTTCGCGGCAACCGACGTCCAGCAGAAGGGCTGTAATCCGGAGATATTCACAGGAGGCGCTGATCTGAGTGGCGGCCGGCGGGTGGAAAAGCAATTCATGAAGGTCGAGGATACCATCTGGCAGGGCAGCTTCGACGGATGCTACAGCAAGGATACCGTTGATCCCCAGACCCTGGTCAATGTGGACATGGCCATCGCCGGCGAAGTCGCGGCCTGGCATGGATACAGTTGCGCCCTGGCGAACACCCAGGAGGAAAACATAAGGATGGCCTGGGCGGCATTCCAGAGCATCGAGGACCAGCATGTCGGCATCCTGGGCTCACTGAGAGATCCGACCGAAACCTTGCTGGAGAGATGCCTGGTCCATGAGCAGGTTGAAGTCCAGAACTACAAGATGTTGATGGACGTGGACATCAACCCCGATGTCAAACAGGTATTCGCCGACCTCTACAAAGAGGACCTTCAGCAGGCGTGGGAGCTGGGCAGATTCGCGAAATAGGGGGTGAGGAGCATGAAGATCGCAGAGGTGATGACCAAGGATGTCATGACTTGCAGGCGTGACGACACATTAGCCGATTGCGCTACGATGATGAAGGAACTCAATGTCGGAGTCGCCCCTGTCGTTGACGAAGATGAGAATCTCATCGGCGTGATCACCGACAGGGACATTGCCATTCGCGCAGTGGCGAAGGGCGCCGATCCGAAAACGGAGGCGGTCGGCGGTTTCATGAGTCCGAGCCCGATCACCATCGAGCCGGATACGAACGTGGAAGACGCCGCGGACATCATGGCGGATGCTCAAGTTCGCCGGCTGCCGGTGGTCCAGGACGGCAAGATGGTCGGGATCGTCTCGCTGGGCGACCTGGCGGTTGACGTCGGCGAGCCCGAAATGCTCGCGGAGGCTCTCGAGCGAATCTCCGTACCAGTGAGGTGACCCCAAGACCAGGCTTATGAAGGAGGTGTTAGAAGTGAACGTCAGCCAGGTGATGACAACTGATGTAGTTTCTTGTGCGATCGGTGATCCGCTGTCACGATGCGCAGATAACATGCGCCACATAAACGTAGGGGCTATGCCTATTATTGACAACGACAACCATGTGCGCGGCATAATCACTGACCGCGATATCGCCGTCCGCGCCGTGGCAAGCGGAGTAGACCCGAACCAGGCCACTGTCGGTCAATTCATGACCGCCGATCCCGTTACCATACTCCCTGAGGTCACCGTGGAGGATGCTGCGGGCATAATGGGAGAGCAGCAGGTCCGCCGCCTGCCCGTGGTGGATCAGAATGGTTGTCTGCTGGGGATGATATCGCTCGGCGATCTAGCCGTTGATGTCGGTGAGGAGGCGATGATCGCAGAGGCACTGGAGGAGATCTCGGTGCCGACCAGATAGGCGGAGACCATAGACGACAGACAACAGACCAGAGACTGAGGGGGTACGGGCACTCCCACACGCCCATACCCCCATACTGCTGTACTGCTTATTTCATCTTGTTCTTCTTCTTGCCTGGGTTCTTGTTTTTCTGAGTCTTCCATAGAGGAGCAATGTTCTTCGCATCCCAGGCCTTGTACGCGGCATCGAGTTCCGAGAACTTGTCGGCCTCCTCGGCCGCCAGGTCCTTGCTCTCCTTGATGTCGTCTGCCAGGTTGTAAAGCTGAGTCGTCCCCTCTCGGCTGACAAGTTTCCAGTCGCCGCCTCGGACCGCCGACTGATCCCCATAGCGCCAGAACAGGTACTGGTGCGGATCGCCGGACTTCTTGCCTGTCACATAGGGCAGCAGGTTGACGCCGTCCACGTTCGCGCCGGGCTTCCCGCCCGCCAGCGCTACAGCGGTCGGCAGGATGTCCAGCGAGATCACCGGCCGATCATCCACCTTGCCCGCGGGAACATGGCCCTTCCACTGCATCATGTAGGGAATGCGGATTCCGCCCTCCAGCGTCTGACCCTTGAACCCACTTAGCGGATCGTTCTTGGAGGTCGTGCTTGGGGTCGGGCCGCCGTTGTCGCTAAGGAAGATGACCAGCGTATTCTCCTCCAATCCGCTCGTGCGGAGCTTGTCCATCACCACGCCGACGGCATCGTCCATCGCCTTCTGCATCGTGAGGAACGTGCGGCGCTTGGGATCGGTCACTTCCTTGAACCAATCCTCCGATCCTGCAGGACTCTGGAGTGGGGAATGGACTGCATTGAACGCCAGATAGAGGTAGAACGGCTTGTCCTTATGCCGCTCGATAAAGCTTGCGGCCTCACGACCGAACGCCGTGGTGAGGTACTCCTTCTCGTCAACCTGCTCCGTGCCCCGATAGACCATATTGGTCTTGTCGGCTTTGGCGTCAATGTACGAGTGCGCGCCGCCCAGGAATCCGAAGAACTCATCGAATCCGCGCTTCTGGGGATAGAACTCCGGCTTGTAGCCTAGATGCCACTTGCCCACCGCGCCGGTCGCGTATCCCTGGGCCTTCATGTAGTCCGCCATGGTCTTCTGGCTCAGCGGCAGGCCGAAGTTCGGCTCAGCCAGCTCCGCCGGGCCGGGGTTGAACTCATGGCCGAATCGCTGCTGATAGCGGCCGGTCATAAGGCCCGCCCGTGTGGGACTGCAAACCGGGCAGGAAACGTAGCCGTTCGTGAACCGGATGCCATTCTTTGCGATGGAGTCAATATTCGGGGTCGGGATGTCCTTGCACCCCTGGCAGCTCAACTCGCCATAGCCCTGATCGTCGGCAACAATGTAGACGACATTCGGCTTCTTCGCCGCCCCCTCCACCGCCGCCATCAGGCTTCCGGGAATGGCAAGGCTCGCCGCCCCCACCCCCGCGAGTCTGAGAAAGTCTCTTCTGGTTAGTCCGCTATCTGCCATAGATTCACTCCTTGTGTCTTTATGGGTTCCTATGATACCAGCCTGCCCTGCACGTGACAAGCCGTCCGACTACCTAGACGCGAAGATGATGCCAAAGTTCATTACCTAAGTGTGCTATAATACAAGCCAGTCAGCCACGGCATACTTCCAGGACGAAGGCAATGCGAAAACCCAAGGAACCCACAGAACAACAACAAAGTCGCCTGGACGAGGCATCACAGTTGTTCGACGAGGCGAGCGATATGTATAGGAGTGGCAACTACCCCGCGACCGAGTCTTTGTTTAAGCGGGCGCTAGAGCTGTGGGAAGAAGTCTGCGGGCCCAAGAGCGAATATGTGGCCAGAGCAGCCGCCAACCTTGCCAATCTGTACTATGTGCAGGAGAGATACCGAGAGGCGATCAAGCTGTACAGGCGTTCTCTTTCCATAGAGGAACGACTCTTTGGACCCGAGGACGCAAAGTTAGTGCCGAGTCTTCATTGGCTTGCAGAATCATATTTCTCCAATAGGCGGTACCGGTGGGCGGAGAAGCCTTTTCGGCGAGCACTGGCGATTACCGAGAAGGCCTTCGGCGCTGACTCACAGGAAGTAGCTGAGGCACTTCTGGACCTTGCGCATTACTATCGGTTCATTGGAAGGTATTCCGAGTCCGAGCCCCTTTACCTTCGGGCGCTAGGTATCTATGAGAGCATACTAGGACGCGAAAGCGAACAAGCGGGGCATATCTGCCAGACACTGGCTATCCTGTATGACCAATGCCAGGCCGAGGGAAAGAACCGAGAGCCCTATCTCAGGAGATCACTCGCCGTCTTCCAAAGCGTCTATGGCGAAGACCATCCTGAAACAGGAGAGGCATTCTACAGACTGGCAGATTACCTGGCAGAACAGGGGCGCTATGAGGAAGCAGACTTTCTCTTTGAAAAGATGCGTTCAGTTTTCGAGCGACTGCATGACTATCGCCCCGAAGACTGGTGGTGGATGAGAAGCGGCTACACCAAGTATCTGCGCTTGAGAGGTAGAGAAACCGAGGCTGATCTCATCGAGAAGGAACATGAGGAACAGGATAGTTTCGAAGAGATGCTAAAGAAGGAATTGGCTAAGCGGGAGGCCACCCTTGGTCCAGACCATCCCCAAGTCGCAGAGAGTCTTTTCAACCTGGCGAACTCCAGGTGCCACCATGGGGATATTGAGGGAGGCGAAGCACTCCATCGCCGAGCCCTCGAGATAAGAGAGAAGGCACTTGGGCCTTATCATCCCGATCTGGCTGACAGCCTGATTGGGCTCAGTAAGATCATGCGCTACCAGGAGAAGTATCAGGATGCGGAGCTAGTGATCGCGAGGGCGATGGATATATATGAGAGAGCGGACGGCAAGAATAACCTCAAGTATGCTTACGCATTGGACAACCTGGCATTGCTAAAGAAGGAACAGGGGGATTCCTCTCAAGCCGAATCGCTATACCGTCAGGCCATATCGTCGGTGGGGACCGGCCCTGGCCTGGAGAGCTATGATGGCGCAGACCTGCTCTGGGACCTTGCCCTGCTTTACTCAGAAACCGGGCGATACCAGGAATCGGCAGAACTGCACGAGCGCATCCTGAGCATAGCCAAGCGAGCCAGGGATATCAGCAGCCTAGTAGCGGCTGATTATATGGTCTCCTATGCCGATGCACTGGAGCACCTGGGCCGGATAGAGGAAGCCAAGATACTACGCAAGCGAGTTTCAGCTATCCATAAGGCTGCCGAACGTAGATGGCAAGAAAACGACTAGGGGCCGGTCCAATGCCGGCCCTCCGAATCACACCGACCTCTTGATCTCCAGCAACCCCTTCATCACCCCATACATGCCCTCAGAGTAATCCCTCGTGCCGAAGGCGTCGTGGAGGGTGCGGTAGAGGGCGTAGAGGCGGTCGTAGGTCGCGCGGTTCGCGGGATTGGGCGTGTAGACCGTATCCTTAAGGCCGCTCATGAGCGCCTGGGCTTCCTCGACTTTCGAGAAGTGGCCGGCCGCCACTCCGCCGAACATGACTGCCCCAAGCGCGCAGGTCTGGGCCGACCGCGAAACCTTCATCGGGCGACCGGTGACATCGGCGTAAATCTGCATCAGGAACGGATTCCGCTCA
>DASRZD010000588.1:0-9685 GCA_035686805.1 Armatimonadota bacterium | reverse complement strand
ACTTGAGGGCATCCTCGATCTTCTCGTAGGCAGTCGTCTCGCGCATCTTGATGCCGGTTATCGGCCTCGCGCCCCAGTACCGGAGCTTGCCGAACTCGTCCCTCCGCTGGCGAAGTTTCTCCAGAAAAATATCTTCCTGCTTCTCGTGAAGCATCGGTTGCTTAAGCGCCATTCTCTCCCCCGTGAATGTTGAAAGCCGGCAGGCTGCCGGCGCTACCACTCCCTGTTACACGCTCGAACGTCCGCGTCCTCCGTCATTCGCTTGCATGGTTGCATTCCGCCGCGTAAAATGGGTAGACGAAACTGGGGGTCAACATGGTTCAATCATTGGATGGCGCATGGCAAGTGAGCCAGACCGGCAAGGATGACTGGATTCCTGCGGCCGTGCCTGGTTGCATTCATACAGATCTGCTGACAGCCGGGAGGATTCCTGATCCCTTCTTCGGCGACAATGAATATGCTGTCGCATGGGTCGCGCAGACCGATTGGGTCTATCGGCGAACCTTCATGGCCGATGAGGGCCTGCTTGCCGAGGAGCGCATCTTCCTCGAATGCGACGGATTGGATACCCTGGCGACGATTCGCCTGAACGGCGAGGAGATCGCGCGAACGGACAATATGTTTCGGCGATATCGGTTCGACGTCACCGGCAAAATTTACCAAGGCGAGAATAGAATCGAGATCGAATTCGCCTCGCCGGTGAACTATGTTACCTCCAAGCTGGATGACGATCCCCTCGTCATCTCGCCCAGCCACAGCATCCCGGGCTCACCGTATCTGAGGAAAGCGCCGTATCAGTGGGGCTGGGACTGGGGGCCGAAGCTCCCGACAAGCGGCATCTGGCGCTCGATCCGATTGGCGGGGTATTCGGCCGCGAGGATCGAGGATGTGAGGGTGACGCAGGTCCACGGCCGCACGAGGGTCGAGGTCCATGTCGAGGCTGACATCGAGCGCTTTTCGGACGCCGAGTTGGTGCTCAAAGCTACTCTCACCGGGCCCGATGGCATGGTGTGGGAAGAGCAAGATCACCTGGAACCTGACACCACTTGTGGGGCAGTGGACTTCCTCGTCGAAGACCCGGCGCTCTGGTGGCCGAATGGCTATGGCGAGCAGAGTCTGTACCGGCTCGAACTCACCCTCACCCCTGGAGGGGGAGGGCCGGGGAGGGGGCTCCGGCTAGGCCTGCGGACCCTGGAACTTAGGCAAGACCCCGATGATTTCGGCAAGTCCTTCTACTTCGTCATCAACGGTGTCCCGATCTTTGCCAAGGGCGCGAATTGGATCCCCGCCGATGTCTTTCCCAGCCGCATCACCGACGAGCAGTACCGCGACCTCATCTCGAGCGCCGCCAATGCGAACATGAACATGCTCCGTGTGTGGGGCGGCGGCATCTATGAGGACGAGCGCTTCTATGACCTCTGCGACGAGTTCGGCATCCTCGTCTGGCAGGAGTTCATGTTCTCCTGCGGCCACTATCCGGTCAATCCCGACGTGCTGGAGAGCGTCCGTCTGGAGGCCATTGACAACATCCGGCGCATCCGGCATCACCCGTGCCTCGCCCTCTGGTGCGGCAACAATGAGATGGAGTGGGGCGTGGTCAATTGGTGGGCCGGCACTGAGAATAACGACGAGCGCCAGCGCAGGTACAAGATGATATTCCACGAACTCCTCCCCAAGGTAGTGGCCGCCGAGGACAGGGCGACCCCTTACTGGCCGAGTTCCCCTTACTCGAGCGAACCGCTCGTCAATCCCACCGGCGAGAACGAGGGCGACGGCCATTACTGGGACGTGTGGCACGGGCGTCAGCCGTTCACCGCCTACCGCCGGCACTACTTCCGCTTCATGAGCGAGTTCGGCTTCGAGTCGCTCCCCTCGATGGAGACCGTGAGGACCTTCGCCGAGCCGGAGGACTGGAACATGACCAGCCGCATCATGGAGAGCCACCAGAAGCTGGAAGTCGGGAACGCCCTGATCCTGCATTACATGGCGAGCAACTTCCGAATCCCCAAGGACTTCCCGATGATGGTGTACGTCAGCCAGGTCCTCCAGGCCGAGGCGATCCGGTATGGGGCGGAGCACTGGCGGCGGAATCGGAATGGGAATCGGTGCATGGGAACGCTCTACTGGCAATTCAACGACTGCTGGCCGGTCGCAAGCTGGTCGAGCCTGGAGTACGGCGGTCATTGGAAGGCACTCCACTACGCGGCAAAGCGCTTCTTCGCCCCGTTGCTCGTCTCAGCGGAAGAGAGCGAGTGTATCGTGAAGCTCCATGTCACAAACGATCTCATGGAGGCATTCGGGGGAGACGTTCACTGGTCGCTCGAGAAGCTGGATGGCGAGGTGCTGGCACAAGGCCAGTATGCGGTGAACGTCCCGGCGGGGAGTGATCTGCTGGTTTCGGAGGTTGATCTCTCCGGGCATTTGGATGAGCAGACGCGCCGGGAGGCGGTCCTTGTCTACAGCCTCCTTCAGGATGACGAGCGCCTCAGCCAGGGGATGCTCTCATTCGTCCCAAGCAAGCACCTGGAGTTGCCTGAGGTAATGGTCAGGGTGGACATTGATGAGTTGGATCGGATTTCGCTCACCTCCGACAAGACCGCGCGATTCGTGATGCTCGAAGTCCCGGGCATGGACGTCCGCTTCAGCGACAACTTCTTCGACCTCCCCGCCGGCAGGACAATCCTTGTCTCCGTCGAAAGCCCTGAATTGGATGCGAGGGATATCCTCGGCAAGCTGAGGATCATGTCGCTGAGAGACTCGTACTGAAGCCCAAATGACTGCGGACGCACTCTTTATGCGCGAGTATCAGCCCTTATGGAGTGCCTGGTGGCTTGACACCGCTTTTCTATGGAAACAGGAAACGCTTTGGCCTGAGAAGTAGATTAGGTGTGATAACTGACTGACGGGGGTATCGGTCGAATGCCTGATTGGCCTCATGCGCCTGTTCATAGACTAGGAAAAGCCGGCGCATATATCGTCACCGCCGGAACATATCGAAAAGAGCATTTCTTCAAGGAGCTGGAGCGACTGGCTTTTCTCCATGATAGTCTTCTTGCTATCGCTATGGAGTATGAATGGCGACTCCAGGCATGGGCGGTGTTCAGCAATCACTACCACTTCGTAGGGAACTCGCCAGACGATCCATCGTCTCTGGGGGTTATGATCGGTAAGCTCCATACACTCACCGCTGCTAAGCTGAACGCCCTGGATGAATGCGAGGGACGAAAGGTTTGGTATCAATACTGGGACAGCCACATCACCTATGAAAAGTCATATCTTGCCAGGCTGAACTACGTTCACAATAATCCCGTGCGTCATGGCCTTGTCCAGGTGGCAAGGCAGTATCCTTGGTGTTCTGCCGCATGGTTCGAGAACACCGCAGACCGGGCGTTCTTCAACATAGTGACGGGCTTTCCCATGGACAGGGTCAAGATATTCGATGAGTTCTGACTCTGCACGATGGAAAAGCGGCGTCCAGCCGCCAGGCACTCCATAGGGGTTGGATGCAGTTTGCCATGTTGCTGCAGGAACACCGCAATGATGGGTAACACCCTGTTGTCGGAAGGAGATCGGACAATGAAATCCGAAGGAACGTTGAAAGAATACGCCGAGAAGAGGCAATTCCAAAAGACCCCTGAGCCGAAGCCGGAGGTGAAGGACACCGGGCAGCACCGGTTTGTGGTTCAGGAGCACCATTCGTCGCACCTGCATTGGGACTTCCGCCTGGAGCATGAGGGCGTCTTGAAGAGCTGGGCGGTTCCGAAAGGGGTTCCCGAGGAGCCGGGGGTTCGGCGGCTGGCGGTCCAGACCGAAGACCATCCGGTGGACTACATCACCTTCGAGGGGGAGATCCCCGAAGGCGAATACGGCGCGGGAACGGTCAAGATCTGGGACAAAGGCACGTTCGAGGCGGAAAAGACCGAGCCGAACGAGTACCTGATAGATCTCCACGGCGAGAGGCTGGACGGCCGCTATGCCCTCATCCACACGCGCGACAATCAGTGGATAATGTTGAAGAGGAAGACGTAGTGCTTAGTGCTTGGTGGACTAGGCACGAGGCACTATGGACTAAGCACGATGGTCCTGGTGAGCCCGGTGCGACTCGAACGCACGACCCACGCCTTAAAAGGGCGTTGCTCTACCACCTGAGCTACGGGCCCAACCTCAATATTATACCACAAATCCACCCTCCACGGTCAACTGCAGGACGATTTCCCTCGCACGACGAATAGGACTACATGCGCTATCTACTCGTATTTCTTATCGCTCTCATAGGAGTCTCAGCCGTGGCAGACACATCGGATACCGCGAAGCGTGTCCAGCGGGATACGGAAAAGTATCGAAAGGGCGATGCGGTTATTCGAGTGATGGACAAGAATGGCCGGCCGATTCCGGGCGCGACGGTCAAGGTCGAGCAGCTCACCCACGACTTCCTCTTCGGCTGCAATATCTACACATTCGGCCACTATCCAACGCCTGAGGCGAACGAGAAGTATAACCAGGAGTTCAAGCACATCTTCAACTATGCCACCCTGCCGTTCTATTGGCGGTCGTTCGAGGGCAAGCAAGGCAAGCCCAATTACCTTTTTACTGAGACGGTTGCCAAATGGTGCAATGAGAACGGAGTACTGCCGAAGGGGCATCCGCTCGTGTGGGCGTGTCACGAGGCCGGAATCCCCGAGTGGCTTCCCAAGGACGACGCCGAGGTCAAGCGCCTGATGGAGGCTCGTGTGAGGGACATCGTCTCGCATTACAAGGGATCAATCGGCGTGTGGGACGTGGTGAACGAGTCGGTCCATGGGAACAGATTCGCCGGCATGAGCGTCTACGACATGACCAGCCAGGCGGTGAAATGGGCCAGCGAGACCAACCCGGATGCCCTGCTGATCGTCAATGAGTTCGGCATGTTCGGTGACAAGAAGGCCAAGGATGCCTCCCTGAAGCTCCTCCGGCAGATGAAGGATGCGGGCGTCCCCTATGATGTCATCGGCCTGCAGAGTCACATGCACGGCGGCCTCTTCCCCATCCCGACGATCCTCTCGGTGCTGGATGAGTATGCCAAGCTTGGAAAGCCTCTCCATCTCACGGAGACGACGCTGATCTCCGGCAAGGAGACCGATCCGGCCGACGAGAAGAAACAGGCGAAGCAGATCGAGCAGTTCTATCGGGCGTGTTTCAGTCATCCGGCGGTGAAGGCGATCACCTGGTGGGATTTCTCCGACTTCGGCGCATGGCAGGGGGTCGCGGCAGGGCTTGTTCGGAAGGACCTTACCCCGAAGCCGGCCTACCTCATCCTCGACCGGCTGATCAAGAAGGAATGGCACACGAACCTGGAGGGTAAGACAGCCTCCGACGGCTCGTACTCATTCCGAGGATATCATGGCAAGTACCGAGTAACTATTGAGGCGTCAGGTGTGTCTAAGACAATAGATATGCATCTGTCGGAGGGAGGCAGTAACCACGTGGAGGTAAGACCTTGACGAGCACTCAGATTATCTGGCTGGTAATCGGCATCCTGGCTCTTGAGGCGCTCATCTGGATCCCCATCGTGGTCTGGATGAGGCGCAGATCGTCGGGGCTGGCAGAGGAGACCAAGGATTCCGTCATGCTTGCGGGGGAGAAGGCCATTATCGGGCCGGAGGCCATCATATTCAAGCGGCCGATGTTCCGCCGTTTCGGCGTAGTCGGTGGAAATGCAGTCGCAACGCTCACGGACAAGCGGGTCATTATAGATCAGCTCGTCGGATCGAAGGTGGAGTTCCCGCTGAGCGACATAGCTGAGGTGAAGGAGAGCAAGTGGTTCCGAGGCTCGGCGCGAGGTGGCTACACGCATGTCATCCTAAAACTGCAAGACGGCAGAGAATTCGCCCTCCTGGTGAAGGATCCGGAGCGGTGGATGGAAGGGCTGCAGCAGGTAACGAGTAAGGAGTAACGAGTAAGGAAAGCCCCCTTACGCATCACGGATTACGGATTACGAAATCGGAGGATCACCATGGACGCGATCGAATGCATGAAGACCAGGCGGAGTATACGGGCATATCAGGACAAGCCGGTGGCGAAGGAGGACATCGAGGACATAGTTGACTGCGGGCGGCTGGCGGCGAGTGCGATCAACATCCAGCCATGGAAATTCATCGCGGTCACGGACTCGGCGATGAGGAAGAAGATAGCCGACATCTCGGACCATGGGAAGTTTATCGAGCAGGCGGCGGTCTGCATCGCGGCCTTCTGCCAGGACAGCAAGTACTATTTAGAGGACGGGAGCGCCGCCACTCAGAACATGCTGAATGCCGCTCGTGCCCATGGACTCGGCTCGTGCTGGGTTGCGGGCGACAAGAAGGCCTACGCATCGGTGATCCGTGACTTGCTGGGTTTGCCGGGGGACTACAGGCTCGTCTCACTGGTGGCCATCGGATATGCGGCCGAGGAGCGGAATCCCCAGAAGAAGCCGCTTTCCGAAGTGCTTTATTGGGAGCGCTATGCAGGTTAGCGCGATGCCCATTTCCTCCACATCGTCGGGTCGGCGAGCATCTTGATGAACAGGCCGCCGACCACGGGCCTGGCATTCAGCCAGCCGCTCCCCAGGTCATCCGTCTGATACAGATCGGTCATGGGGATGCGCTTCGGCGTCTGGTCGAAGTAGTCATAGGTCGGGCTGATCAGCGCTTCGAAATCCTTTTGCGATTCGGCGAGGGTCGCTGACCAGGTCAGCCAGTCGGTCTTAGTGAGTGCTGCACGGCTGTCGAGCGGCAGGCCGAACTGATTGAGCCTGGTCTTGTAGTACGCGATCTCCTTGCGGGCGACCTCGGGCGGAAAAACCTCCATCCCAAGAATCCGATCCCAGACGAGGTTGTACTTCTGACTCCACGTGCCCGGTTTGTCGAACGCCAGTCGCGAATGATCGCCGTCATCCGCCATCTGAACCCACTTCGCGGCCATATCACGGGCGGTCTGCCGGTAAGCCTTCGCATCCTCATCCCTGCCGGCCATGTCGCAGAGCATGCCGTATGCGCCGAGCGCGAGGATCGCCTTCACCGACAGATTGGCATTATGCGCCAGATGGCCGGTGAAGTCATCCGTGCAAAGCTGGTTCTCCGGGTCGAGGCCCTTCTCACGCAGGTACTCCGCCCACTTGGTGAGCAGGGGCCAGTACTTCTGGGCATAGTCGGCATTCCCCTCGATCTTCGCGACCGCCGCAGTCATGAGGATCATGTTGCCGGTTTCCTCGATCGGCATCTGATTATCCTCGGTGCGCTCACCGCCGCCATAGACCTGCCCGTTCGCCAGCGGATACTGACCCAGGTCATGAGGGGCGAAGGGCCATTTCCATCGAGCCGACTTCGCATAGTCCATGACCGGCGTGAGCTGGGCCTTCATCATTTCGGGGCTGAGGAGGATGAAAAGCGGCGAGCCGGGATAGATGACGTCCACTGTGGAGATGCAGCCATTGCTCGTGTTCTCCTTCGGGAAGACGAGGAGCGTGCCGTCGAAATCGGCCGCGAATCCACATCCGGCGATACACTGCCGGTATGCCAATGCACACATCTGCGCGTATTTCTCTCCACCGACTTTGGTCAGATCGGCGGTCAATTCCTTGTCAAATGAGGCGCACTTGGAGGTCAGCGGGATGAAATCCTTTTCGGCAACATCCAGTAGCTCACCGATGTTCATCCCTGTTCGACGCCAGTAGGGCCTCAGACGCCTTTGGAGCAACTCGATCGCATAAACCTCGTCATAGGCGACTATCGCGTGGCGGGTGACGGCTTCATTGCCGACCTTGCCGAGGTCGTAGACGGCTGCCAGCACCGGCCAATCGTCCGAAGCGGCTCTGGGCATGCGCATATCATCCGAATCCGGGAGCTTGCCGGTGGAGACAAACGAGTCACGGCAGGCGCGATCGGATGCCATCGCATCGCTGGTTGCTCCTGGTGCCGCCAGGTAGAATGCACCCCAATCTATCCTCACGCCATCGCCTCGGCGCTTCAAGATCGGCTGATCCTCACTGGCGATGGTCATGACAGTCATCCCCGAGCGCCGGAACTTCGACCATACGACCTGCTGGTCGGAGGTATTCGTTGCCCATTCGCCGCCGGCATCCAGGTAGAGTTGGACATCGTGAGGCTTGCCGTCGGTGGACTTCACTTCCCAGACCAAGTAGGTCACGGGACGTGTGAAGACGTTCAAATCGCGCGGGAGCAAGGGGCTCATGAAGGTCAGTTGTATACCGACCCCATCCTGGCTGAACTGGTATATCGTTCGGGTGGGCGTCAACTCGAGGCTGGTCTGCTCCATTGCCGGGATATTCGGGGCCGCGCCCATGAACCGGCATGCCTTGCCGTCAATACGCGCCATCCCTGCCATGCCCGTGACTCCGCCGGTCCAATGCTTTGGCCAGTCATCCGCAAGGTGATCGGCCATAGACCATGAGCTGAAATACGGGTCATGAGTGACAAGCGGGACTGCCGGCGGTCGGAGTCCCTTCGCAAGGGCGGCATTCGCCAGTAGGCATAGCAGCAGAAACAGCAGCAATCGGGACATGGGTGACTCCTTTCGGAGATTGGTTCATCGTTCCTGGTTCTTCGTCCTCCTACTTATACGACGGACAAGAAGGATTTGGCGGACGGATTGCTCGAATCCTATTCCGATGACTATCGCAGGTATCCGTCTCCGGCTGCTACTGCTAATCCTGCTCACACAGGGCGCGATCATCTACTGGGTGGCCGACAGCGAGATCGTCGGGGGCATCTACCTCATCTGCTACTCCATCATGATGCCGACCGCCATCTACCTCCTCGCCGTGCGCGTGCTCAGGCGATGGCTGCCCTTTACCGACCGCGAGCTGCTCGTGGGCTATATCGTTCTGACGGCGACCATCCCGATAGTCGGCTTCGGCGGGCTGAGGTTCATCATCGAAGGCATGGGGTACATCCGGTTCTTCTCCGAAACCCAGCCGCAGTGGCTGAAGTACGTATCCTACCTCAGCAAACTCCCGGTGCTCCAGGATTCCGCCGCCGTGCAAGGGCTCTATCGCGGAGGGACGAGCGTCCCATGGGCGGCGTGGACCGTGCCCATCGCGTTTTGGAGCGCATACCTGCTCGCGCTGTCGGGGATATGGCTGAGCCTCGCCGGAATCCTTCGCCACGTCTGGATCAAGCACGAGCGGCTCACGTTTCCGGTGGCCATGCTCCCGCTTCAACTGACGGACAAGAAGAATGACATCTTCCGTCGCCCTGTGTTCTGGATCGGTTTCGCCATCCCGGCGATCCTGCAGAGCCTGCTCGCCATACACGATTGGGTGCCCTCGGTGCCTGCCATCCAATTGAAGGCGTTTAACCTCGCTCCCATGATCTTCTCATCGCCGCCATGGAATGCCGTCAGGGACCTGAGCGTCGGCTTCTACCCGATGGCAGTCGGACTCGCGTATCTGGTGCCCAGTAATGTCAGCTTCAGTTGCTGGTTCTTTGCCATACTCGTGCGGCTCTTCTGCGTTGTCTGCGCCATGTTTGGCATGGATACGGCCAGGACGAAGGCATCACGCTTCCCATACTACGAAGAGCAGGCTTCCGGGGCATGGGTTGCATTCGCGGTGCTCGTCCTGTGGAGCGCGCGAAAGCACATCCGATCGGCAGCCAAATCGCTGCCGCCGGAGGATCGGGCGGCGGTGGGCAAGCTATGGGTTTCAGCC
>DASRZD010000587.1:0-2724 GCA_035686805.1 Armatimonadota bacterium | reverse complement strand
TCGGAGAGCCTGTGGCCGGAGTTCATCCCGGCGAGGCACTGGGCGACCGACTCGCCCGAGCCGAAGGCGATTGATGATACGTACCACAAGGTGAGCAACCGGCTTTGGGAGGCCGGGAGGGATTTCACCTATGTGGATAGTCGAGCGATCCTCGAATCACAGGTGAAAGACGGAGAGCTGGTTCACGGGAAGCTGAGATGGAAGGCAGTCATTCTGCCGCATGCGGATACCTTGCCGATCAAGGCGTGGGAGAGACTGGCGGAGTTTGTGCGAGCGGGCGGAGTCGTGATTGCGGTTGGCGCACGTCCGACGAATAGCGAATCCGAGTTCCCATCGCCGAAGGTCCAGGCGTTGGGCAAGTCATTCGTCTTTCTTCAGTCGGATGAGAAGATTCCCGAATTGCTGGATTCCAAAGTGGCAAAGGAAGTCATCGCCGGCGGGCCGATTCGATATACTCATCGGCGGATCGAGGGACGCGAGGTCTACTTCCTCATCAACGACAGCGACAAGCCTTGGACGGGAAAGGTAGAGTTCGCCGTGAGTGGGCCGGGGGAGCAGTGGGATCCAGCGACCGGGAAGATGACGAAGATCGGATCAGGCGATATTGATCTTAGCCTGGGGCCGTATGGTGGGATGCTGTTTCGGTTTAAAGAGCCTTGACCGCTTTGAGCCAATGACGGGCGATGAGGGCATGGCCGGCTGGTGTGGGATGAACTCCATCGGGCGCCCAGAAAACCATGTCCTTGCGGGCAGCAGCCTGGGCGAACAGGCCGTCGAGCGGGATGAGGATTGCCTCGAACTCCCTCGCCAGCCTCCGAACCGCATGTACCTTCGCATCGAGGTCCTCGCGCCAGTGAATGCGATCCTCGGGAATCGGCAGCACGAAAGGCTCCATTAGGATCAAGCGCGCCCCGCACTTTGCCCTCACTCCCAGAAGGAGTTCGTGATACGTGCTCTCGAAGACTTCCGCAGACATGGGCTTGCTCTGAGTAAACGCGCGAGCGGCGTCATTGATGCCGATCAAAATCGAGAGCCAGGTAGGCTTTAGGGCGACGCAATCATCGTGCCACCGAGCCTTCAGATCCTCGACTGTATTGCCGCCGATGCCCCGATTGATGAACCGGACGTTTCGCTCGGGGTGCAGGGACTGGAACAAGGCGGCGGTCATGAAGGCATACCCCCGACCGAGGTCATCGAGATTCTCCCTCGAACGCCCGCAATCCGTGATGCTGTCTCCCTGAAAAAGGACTACCGCATTCTCTTCGATAAGCATCATACGCTCCTATGGCAGAGGTGGTAACGGCGGCAGCTCAACCACGTTTACGATCGCAGTGGCGCTCTTCGTGGGATCGGCCTGGCTGATCGCCTTTACATGATAAGTGCCGGTGGTGGCAGCAGGCGCAGTGTAGTAGCCGCCGGCGGTGATTGTGCCGCCGCTGCTGCCCTCTAGAACCGTCCAAGTCACGGCCTGATTCGAGTGGCCGATTATGGATGCATAGAACTGCTGAGCTTCTCCACGCTCCAGAACGACTTCCTCAGGGGAAATGCCAACTATGATCCCTTCATCCCCTCCCGAACCATCGTCGCCTTCAGTGATGGTTATCTCGGCGGTATCGCTTTTCGTCGGATCGGCCATGCTGGTTACCTTGACATAGGATGTACCAGGCGTGCTGGGAGCGGTGTATAGCCCATTGAGGCTCACCATGCCGCCATCGATCTCCTTGGTGACTTCCCATGTGACCTCATAATCGTCCGTGCCGGTGATGGTCGGCGTGAACTGGATCTGCTCGCCGCCTTTGAGCGTCACAGCCACGGGGCTGATCGTGACCTGAATGCCGGAGTCGGTGTCTCCGGGGTCAGGGGTACCGCCACCCCCACCGCCGCCGCCTCCACAGCCAACGATGATCAGGGCTATCAGCACCAAAGGTGTATACTTGAGCATTGTCTTCTCCATGAGGCATTATACCTGAAGCAGGGGGCAATTGCCAAGACCGGCCCCCTAGAAAATAGACGACCTGGCTATTTCGGCAGTTCCAAAAGCTCGCGCAAGTCCTTGATGGATTGATGGTCAGGATAAGTGCCATAGCGATCAATGAGGACGGCATTCATGCCGACGGCTTTCGGGCCCTCAATGTCCCATTTCGGCCGATCTCCCACAAAGAGGCAGTCCACGGCCTCGACGCCAAGACGGTTCATGGCAAGGAAAAAGATGGGTTTGGCGGGCTTCCTCCATCCTACCTCGCCGCAGAAGCAGAGAGCATCGAAATACGGCGCGAGGCCCAGTCGCTCGATCTCCCTGCCCCAGAGATCAGGCGCGCTTCCCCAGGGCGAGTTCGAGACGACGGCGGTTTTCAGACCTCTCTGCCTCAACTCCTGGAGCACGGGGATCACATCGGGATAGACGACCGACCCCTTGCAGATCGGCTCGAGGAATACCCGGCAAGCCTCACTCAGCACGATGGGATCGGAGATTCGGAAGATCCGTGACAGGCGCTTGTCCAGTGGCCTGACACGGTAGTTGCGGGATTCGTAGTTTTCCAGGCGAACCCTCTCCCGGATATCCTCCGGCGAGACTGAAACCAGTCCTTCGCACCTCAGGTACTCTTCCACTGAGCCGACGGCCCGCATGATGAGGTCTGTCGAACCACCCGGGGCATGGTATTCGGCAAGAGTATTTCCGAGGTCGAAGAGGACGGCTTTCATGGGAGTGCTGCCTCCAATTCA
>DASRZD010000586.1:0-3356 GCA_035686805.1 Armatimonadota bacterium | reverse complement strand
AAGACTCCTCCGACGGCAGCCAAGTTCGAAGTGCCTGAAGAGTATATCAACCAGGCAATCAGGCGCAATCTGCAAGTTGGTCAAATAACCGCCGAGAAAGATCCGGCAACCGGGGAGACATACGTCCTCACGGGCGGCATGTGGTATGGCGTTGCCACCTGGGGAACTCCAGTCTCGATGGCGATGGCCGGCTTTCTCGACCCGCTAGGCTATCACTCTCTCGTGGAGAAGTACCTGAAGGCATTCAAGGACGCTCAGGGCAAGGTCATGCCGCCGGGAGATTCATTCACGCAGCATCCGGGGTATCTCGGCGTTCCGCCGAGAACGGCGATCATAAACTGGCTCCCCGATCATGGCGCTATTCTGTGGGTCATGGCCCAGCATGGGCTGCTGACCGGCGATCCAAAGTACATCGAGGAATACACGCCGGTCATCGTCAAGGCATGCGAATGGATTCGTGATGCAAGGCGGATAAAGAACCATGGCGGCGTTGAGGGCGTGATGCCGCCTGCCGGAGCATCGGACGATGAGTCGAGGATTCAGAACTGTTGGACCGACGGCTGGATCTACAAGGGGCTTTCGACTGCTGTGGAATTCCTCAAGAAGACGAATAACCCGCGGGCGGCTGAGTTCGAGGCTGAGGCCAGGGATTACAAGGCGACGTTCCGGAAGGCGTTCCGTGCGAAGGCAGCCTCAATGCCGAAGTGGACCGACGACCAGGGGAAGGAGCATCGGCTCGTCCCGTTCGCGCTGGCGAAGGAGCAGGAGTGGCAGTTCCGCTATCTCTTCTACCTGGATACCGGCCCGATGCATCTGGTCTTCGCCGGGCTCATGGATGCCGATGACCCGCTGATGAAGGATGCCGTCGCATGGTATCGTGAAGGGCCGCCGGCCAAGCTATATCGTCCCTACGGCGATCTCTCGCACGTGCCGTCGCTCAGGCATGAGATGTCAAGCTGGGAGTGCTGCTATAGCTGGAATGTTTACCATAACTGGCAGCTTGGGGATAGGGAACGCTTCCTGGAGGGAATGTATTCACAGTTTGCCGGCGGGATGTCGCAGCAGACCTATACAGTCTGTGAGTCGAGGGGCGGGATTACGTCAAATATCTGTTTCCTTCCGGTGATATTAGCAGGGCTCGCGGTGATTGATGACCAGATAGCGGACAATCAGCTTCATATCCTAAGGATATGTCCGCTTGCATGGCTGCAGGGCGAAGGATCGAAGTTCGAGAATATGCCCACCGAGTTCGGGCCGGTTGATCTGCGCGTCAAGATATCGGGCAAGCAACTTCAGGTAAGCTTTGCTAACCGGTTCAGGACCAGGCCGTCTAAGGTCATTCTGCATATTCCACCAGTCCCCGGGCTGAAAACCGTAACTCTGAACGGCAAGCTCCTGAGGTGGGATGGGAGGTCAGAATCAGTTCAGATTCAGTGAAATGTCGGCAAGGCGCTGTGTCCCACAACTCTCAGCAATCCGACGGGAAGTGGAATGGCTGGCAGTCCCTCGGCGGCAGCTTCACCGGCGACGCGATGGTCGCCCGAAACAAAGACGGCCGCATCGAAGTCTTCGCCCGAGATAAGGATGGGCAGGTTCAATTCCGCGTTCAGTGAGAGCCCGCGAAGAGCGCGATCTTGGATGGGTGGTATATCCTCGGCGGAAGCCGGTAAGGAGGCAATGCAAATGGTCACCAGAGGAGTTGTACGGAGCGTTATTCTTCTTTTACTTCCACTTATGATGTCGGCAAGGCTCTTCGCGTCAGCTCCCGCCGGAGGACAGTCTACAAACAGCTACACCCCACGATACCATACGATGGCGCATGAGATTCTGGACATAGAATCAGGCGCGCTGCCGGTGGACGACTCGATGTTCATGCTGCTCGATGACATCCTGGATGACGCCAAGGAAAGCATAGGAAGTCAGCCTGCGCCCTGTGATAGGGAAGGTGCCAGGAGGGTGCTAGGGACCATAGACAAAATCCTGATCAAACACAACTTCGTCTACCCGGGAAAAGGTTGCACGGTAGTCTATCTGCGAGATGCGCTGGTTGCTGAAACCATCGAGCCAAGTGTCATCAGGGATATCCTCACCCAGCCAAAAAATCGCCGCCGTAAGCCGGTGATTGACATAAGCCTACCCATACACGAGGCTGATTGTGATACGACAAGCTTCATATACCTGGGGATTGGGGAGATCTTAGGTTTCCCAATGTCACTAGTCGAGGTGCCCAGGCACAACTTCACACGATGGACGTTCAGTGACGGGTCTCATATCAACTGGGAGGCAAATTACGGTGGCGTTGTCGACGATCAGGAATACAAGCGAGATTTCGGTGTGAGCCAGGACCAGTATGACCGGGGAATATACCTGCAATCCATGACCCGGGAGGAAGTGCTGGGGTACTGCTATACCCTCAGGGGTTACGCGCTGGAGGACAGGAAGCAGTACTCAGCGGCATTTGCAGACTATGAGCGTGCAATGCAGCTTTACGGCAAGGCCTTCTGGGGTTACTATGCACATGCCTTGATGCTTGCTACTGCCGACGACCGGAGAGTCAGAGACGGCAAAAAGGCAGTCGCATTGGCCAAGAAAGCGGCTGCAATCGACGAGTCAGCATGGGTCCTTGACGCACTTGCGGCCGCATATGCGGAGAGCGGAGACTTCGACAAGGCGCTCGACTGCGAGAAGAGAGCGTGGAAGCTAGATCCTACCGATCCGATCTTTGCGAAGCTCTGCGACGCCTATGCAGAGCACAAGACCTACGTTCAGTATATGAAGGAAGCGGCAGCCCGAGGCGAGGACCCTCAGACAGAGGAGTGTCCTTATAGAAAGGCCGTGAAGCACTGAGATCAGTGCGGATACTTGTCCGCCTCGAAGGGGAGCCACTCGGCCCACATGGTGTAGCCGTTTTCGCGCATGATTTCGCCGAAGAGGTGGGCCTTGGATTGGATAGCTTTCGGGTCAGCGCCGGGAACGATGGCGAGGTCTTTGTCCATGAGGTCTGACTTCGGCTTCACGTTGATCATGATGCTACCCCAGCCGTTGGTCAGATCGGCGATGACGACGGTGACGCCGGCTTTCTTGATGGCATCCAGGTTGGCGGTGATTTGGGTGTTGTCCGCCCAGTCGAGGGTCTTCCACTCGCCGTTGATGAGGTCACGGGAGCAGGGGTCTTTCGCGCTCCACCAGGCCTGGTCGTGGCCATACCAGACCATGATCCAGGTGGCGTAAGTGGTGGCATGGGACTGGGCGCCGATCAGGAAGAGCACCAGGAGTCTGATAATAGCCTTCAAACGCATGCTATTCCCCGGCAAACATGGCTTTGACTTCGGCCATGCGAGGATCGAATGGGCTGC
>DASRZD010000585.1:0-2065 GCA_035686805.1 Armatimonadota bacterium | reverse complement strand
TACGAGACGCAGCAGGCTGCGATCAACGGTGACTCGGCGAAGTATCTGCCGATGACGAAGATGGTCTCGGTAGAATACATACAGATGCTCATCACCGGACCTTCGTATCCTGCGAGCAATCCGTATATACTCGAAGCGGGCTGGAGCAAAGCTGACCTCACCAAGGTTGTTGAGAGAAACGGACTTGGCCGTGAAGTGAACAAGATGGGACACGTGATCTACGGATGCCTCTGGGACACCACGAACCTGGTAGAAGGCACGTACACCGTCACGACGAAGCTGGGCGTTGTGGAGAATGGCGTAGGCGTGCCAGACAGCTCGGTCTACCGCGTAGACTACGCCATCTGCCACCTCTACATCACTGATGGCGTGTATGCGAACCTGGACCACCCTTATGCTGACCTTGCAGGCGTCGAGAGCGACATCGTCTATGAGACCTTCAAGAACGGCATTGGCAACGTCACTAACGGAGCTGCCTGGGTCGAACTCGGCCAGCTGATCCCACAGGGATCCGGCGGAGGCAATGGCGGTGGCGGCAACGGCGGAGAGGGCGGTGACGGCAATGGCGGCGAAAACGGCGGAAATGGTGGCGTCAACGGCAACGGCAACCACAGAAACCGGGGCAAGTAGGCAGTCTAACCGTCTAGCGCTCTGAAAAAGGGCGGCCTTGAAACCACTTACCTATTTCCTCATTTTCTCACTTCTTCATGACCACGCGCGCGCCATTGACGCAATCATCAGCTCAGCCAAGTGCTCAGCGACACTTGCTGGCTGTATTGACAGAAGATTGTGCTAGCTTTTGATTCTTGTACCACAAACCACTTATCAAGAGCCGCCTGATTGCATGAATCGCGGACGGGTAATTCCGTCTAAATGAGAGGCATGAGGAAAATGATAGCAAAGATGTGGATCGCGCTGGCAATCGGCGCAACGATGCTTGTCGGCGGAGCCGCCACCGCTGTAGCCCTGGGTAGCGGCGACTGCACACAAGACAAACTACAGTTGAAGGACGGCAGCTGTGACGACTGCCCATGCGATGCCCTGGGCGATGAATTGGCTGAGGACTGCGACTCCTGCAACGACTATCTGTACGACTGGGATTTCCTTTACGGAGAAGCTGGTCCTCATTCGTCTGCATGTGGCCAGGAGTAGCCGTACTGCCTTGACAGGGACACAGAGTCTCCCCCAAAGTCACTTTGTGTTGAGACGGCTCTCCTGCCCACCATAAACCCCTTACCTAACCACTTTCGTCAACGCACGACGGTTTTCCGAGTGAATTTATATCAGTCAAATAGCCATATCGAATGCCCATGAGAATTGACGCGAGGCTTTTGTCGAGGATTCGGAAGCAGTTTCCTTCTGTCGAGGTGGATCCTTCTGGACGGAAGCGTGCCTTTCTGGACAACGGCGCAGGAACGCTCGTCACTAAGCGAGCCGCGGAGATGGAGTACGATGCACGAATCAACTGGAGCGCCAATGTCGGCAACCATTTTGCGGAATCGCTTGGCGCAGAGCAGATAATACTCGAAGGCAGAACCGCGGTCGCAGACCTTTTGAACGCTGAGGGGCCTGGAACCATAATAACGGGAGAATCCGCAACGAGCCTGATGTTCAGCCTCAGCTACGCCCTCGGAAGGGAGTTCGAAGGGACCGAAAATGTCGTGACGACTGGTTTCGAGCACTACACGAACATCAATCCCTGGGTGGAGCTCGGGTCAAACGGGGAGATAAAGGAACTGAGATTCGCAGAGTTCGACTTGGAGACTGGGAAACTGGACCCGGCCGCGGTGCAAGAGCTAATCGACAGCAATACCAAAGTCGTTACTGTCACGGGGGCGTCCAATGTACTCGGGACGAGGACGGATCTCGTCGAGATCGGAAGAATAGCACGAGATGCCGGTGCTTACTTCGTCGTTGACGCGGTTCACCACGTGCCACATGCGCCAACCGATGTCCGCGAGATTGGCTGCGATTTCCTCATCTTCTCCGGTTACAAGCTCTTCTCGAGACACGGAAGCTTCATGTACGCCAAGCCAAAGCACATCAAGGCGCTGACGCCCTACAG
>DASRZD010000584.1:0-15129 GCA_035686805.1 Armatimonadota bacterium | reverse complement strand
GTAGTCGTATCTGGGATTTCGACGTTGTCCTGAATCCAAATGCCGTTCTGCAGGACAGAAATTCGCGCTTTGCTGATCTGCTTGCCGGCCTCGAATCTCGGTGTGTGGAAGAATATGTCGTAGGTCTGCCACTGCTCGGGTGGCCTGCAGGCATTCACCAGCGGAGCGGCCACGCCGTAAATGCCGCCGCAGTCATTGCTCTGGCTTTGGAGGCCATAGGAATCCAGCACCTGAACCTCATATCTCCCCTGGAGATAGACGCCGCTATTGGCCTTCGCCTGACCTGTGGCATTCGGCATCGAGGGCAGCCGGAACTCCACGTGAAGCTGGCAATCCCCGAACTCTCGCTTCGTGCGGATGTTTCCGCCCCGAACCTCCATGTAGTCGCCTTCCAGCCGCCAATTCGCAGGCTTGCCATCAAGGTAGGTCCATTCGGTCAGGCCCTTGCCATCAAAGAGAACGAGGGCATCCGCCGGACGAGCCTCATTTCCCGTGAACAAGGGGGCTGCGCCGAGTGAGCTTGACAGCAGGATGAGTAGAAGAGCCAGGACTGTTTTCATAGCGGCCTCACCCACATATTGCGATATCGGACCAGGTAGCCATGGTCCTGAAGCTCGATCGGGCCGGGGCCGGTGGGTTCGGCGGCCGAGTGATCGGGCGTGGGACTGGGAATCTGAGCATCATCATGAATGAGCACGCCGTTCCACAATACCGTTATTCGGGCGTTGGCCGTCTTCTTGCCCTTGTCATCGAACTTCGGCGCATGGAAGACCATGTCGAAGGTCTGCCACTGCTCGGGCGGCCTGGCCGCGTTTACCATCGGCGGGGTGATGGAGTAGATGGCGCCGCAATCGCCATTGCCCGGCTGAAGTCCATAGGAGTCGAGCACCTGGATCTCATAAGTCCAACCCATGAAGAAGACGCCGCTATTCCCACGCGCCTGACCACGGGCCTCCGGCATCAACGGCACCCGGAACTCGATGTGAAGCTGGCAATCTGAGAAGCTCCGCTTCGTGCAGATATCACCTGTGCCCGGAACGACCTGTGTGTAACCGTTCTCAACCTTCCAACCGGCCGGTTGATCAGTGCCGCACTTGACCCATTGAGACAGGTCTTTCCCATCGAACAAGACAACGGCATCCCTGGGCGTGAGCTCAGCCCCGAGGAAAAGCGGCTCTGCCGCCACACCACCCGAAAGCGTAACCATCGCTGCCAATCCGAAAACGACCACTAAGCCTTTCATCGTGTGTCTCCAATCCGCAATCTAAAATCGCTGTCTCCCATGGTTATCTTACGCCCGGCAGGTCGCCAAAATCCTCCATGAATCCGATCCCCGTATTTCTACTAGTATTCGTCGGCATCAGCCTGAATCCTCATCGGCAGTGTTATAATGGCTCTATGGCTGAGCTGCTGGCTTAGTCGCCTGCAAGGGAACGATGCTGGCGAGAGTCTCGTCTTATACATGTCTAGCTGTAAATATCACTAGGTGGGGGTGGCGAGTATTTTGGCAAGGAAACTCTGTATTTTGCTGTTGGCGGTGGCTGTCTGTCTTCCGGCATCAGCCGCTCAGTACCAGGTAGTGGACCTCGGCAACCTGGGTCGCGGAGGTGGCAAGGCGGCGTCGGTGAATGAGTCCGGTGCCGTGGTCGGTTGGTCGGCGGTCAACGCGAGCGATTTACATGCATTCCTATGGAAGCCCAAGACCGGCATGATTGACCTGGGCACCTTGGGGCATCAGTGGAGCTGGGCAACCGACATCAACAACCGTGGCATGGTCGTAGGACGGGCGTTCGACCCCAGTGGCAATTGGCAGGCGTTCGTCTGGGATGCCGAGCATGGCATGAGGCCCTTGCCCGGACTTTCCGAGGCCGAGAGTGAGGCGTGGGCCGTCAGCGAGACCTGTCTGGTCGTCGGGTCAGCTCAGAATTCGGAAGGCCGGGTTCACGCAACTCTTTGGACTCCGTCGTATGGGGTGCGAGACCTGGATTCTCTAGACGGAATATACAGTTGCGCTAATGGCGTCAATAACCTTGGCATGGTCGTCGGCGAGACCGATGTTCCCGGAGCCTGGGTCGCTCATGCCTTCGTGTGGACAGAAAAAGGCGGCATGGTTGATTTGGGTACCTTCGGCGGTGATCGCTCTAGCGCCTTTGAAATCAATGACTGCGGGAGAGCCGTCGGATACGCCGAGACCTCCGATGGTTTCCATCATGCCTTCATCTGGGATGCGAAGAAGGGATTGACTGATTTGAAGACGCTGGATGGTTACACACAGAGCTTCGCCTGTTCGATCAGCAACTCCGGCAAGGTGGTCGGTTGGTGCGATAACGGTGGCCGTGGCGACAACGGGCGGGCGTTCGTCTGGGATGCCAAATCAGGCATGGTAGACCTCAACGACCTGATTGACCCCGCGTCCGGCTGGGAGTTGTTCTCGGCACTCGACGTCAACAACAGGGGCCTGATAGCCGGCTCGGGCTTAAATCCCGCACACCAGGGCGCTGCATTCCTGCTCATCCCCATTCACCAGTGATTCAGACTGAGGTCCGTCCGGTTCCTTGGGCGGACCTCACACAATCTCCACAAGGGCATTTTAACCCACCGTCGAAAACTATTGTAACGTTCTCATTCTCCAGTGGCGTCCTAAGCGTGAGTGAGATGCAGAAGCCATCGCAAGTCATATTGGACTCGGCCCTTATCCAACCTGACGACCAGGATATCGGCCTGGCAAGGCAGGCGCGCGAGGGGTCTCGTGCCGCATTTGACTTGCTGTTCCAGCAGCACAGGCAGTTTGTGTACAACGTCTGCTACCGCATGCTGGGGTCGGCGGATGACGCCGTTGATCTGACTCAGATAACGTTCATACAGGCCTACCGCGAGATACGACGGTTCAGGGGCGATGCCTGCTTCCGCACATGGCTCTACCGGATAGCGGTTAATCAGTGTATAACGCTGATGCGGCGGGAGAGCCGTCGAAGACGATTGGCCGAGGCAGAGCCGGTGAAACGTGATCCGACCGGCGACGATCGAGTCTGGGAGGTCATCCTGAAACTGGAACCTCAGCACAGGGCTGTCCTGGTGCTGCACTATTTCCAGGGGCTGAGTTGCATAGAGATGGCGAAGGCGCTGGGCTGCCTGGGAGGGGCTGTGCGGACAAGGCTTCACAGGGCGAGAGTCGCGTTCAGGAAGCAATACGAGGAGATGGAAAAGTGAACTGCAAGGCATTGGCGAGAATCATGCCCGAGTTGGCGGCCGGTGAGCTGAATGAGAAGCAAGCCGCCGAGGCGCGTGAACATATTACAGTCTGCTCTTCCTGCGCAGAGGAGTTAAGGAGTTATGAGGCGGCGCTGGGCGCACTGTCGGCTCCTCGCGAGATGCTGGAGCTGCCGCAGGGGCTGGAAGTCCTGAACCTGCCGGAGAAGGCCCGGAGGCCGCGGCTTCGACCGGCGCTCGCCTCAGTGGGGGCGGCGGCATTGCTGCTGGCGGCGATTTTGACTCTACCTCTGTTCTCACCCAAGATGCCGAAGACTCCTGAGCGCATCGTCGTGCAGCAGGTTCCGCCCAAGCCCCAGATTATCAAACCCATCGTGAGGTCACTCGAACCGGCGAAGCAGCAGATCGCTCAGCAGCCAAAACACCGCCACAGAGTCGTCCGAAAGCCGTATGTGGCGAAGAAACCGAAAGAGATGGAAGCCCCTGCTCCGACGCCTGAGATAGTCATAGTATCGCAGGCGAAACTGTCGCCCGAATCCTATTCCATCGAGATCCAATCAACCGATATGGCGTCAGGAACGACCACCGTCTATACCCAGTCGCATGATGATGTGACCGGCGACCATTCGTTCCAGATGCAAACCACTTTCAATACTGAGGACACCGGGAGGACATAGCATGAGAACACTAACAATCGCCATCATCCTTCTATCCCTGACAGCGCCCTCTTTTTCACAATACATGGCCGCAGTCCCCGCCGCCACGGCTCCGGCCGTCAGCCGCGTGACTCTGGAACTCAAGGATACGCCCCTGAAGTCGGCCATAGAGCAGGTAGTCAAGTTCTCCTCGGCAGAGTACAAGCTCGACCCGGCGCTGGATCAGCCGCCCTATGATGGAATCATCGTAAGCATAAGACTGGTGAACGTGCCTTACTACGAAGCGCTCGGAAGCCTGCTGAACGCTCACGGCCTGGAGGTGAAGGTCGCCGACTCGGTCCGAATCATCCAACCGGCGGAAACGCGGCAAATGGTTGCAGCAGTTTTAGCCGATCCCGACCTGGTAACTATGACCGTCCCACGCCTGCCGATCGCGGAGGCTCTTCGATTCCTCTATAACGGCGCCGGCAAACCTCCAACCTGGAGTTTCCAAGGGCTACTCGGTTCTGCGATTATGCCGGGAGCCACTTTCCGGCAGTTCCCCAGAGAGGAAGCAGCGGATGTCCTGCTCGTCGCGGCGGGACTCGTGCCTCCCACGGGCAATGATAGGCTGGTAAAGTCGGTAGGGAAGGCTGATTTGTCAGGCTTGATCAGTTATGTGCCGGGAGGATGCTTTGGCGGACTTGTGCTGGCTCTTCGAGAGTCATCTCTCCCGGCTGTGGCGATCGCATCCTACAAAACAGCCGGATCCACAAACCTGAAGCTCGTAGTGCTGGCAAATCAGGAGCGGGATACCGTCGTCCTGGATAACGTGCTTTCGGCGAGCGGCATGGGCTACGTCATGGGCGATCTGAGAGGAGGGCCCGAAGCCTCAGCAGGACCCAAGCTGGTTTCCATTCGGCTATATGGTGTAACTCTGGATCAGACGCTCAAGAGCATACTTCCGGCGATGGGCCTTCGTCACCGAATGCAGGGCTTGACCATATTCATTGAAGCCGTAAAACCTGAGCCGCCGGAATGGGTCAAACCCCTCTTGCCGGCCAGTCCACCTTAGGTTGCGCGCCGGGTCTTCCCTGATTTGGAAAGGAGAATTACCTTGAAGACACCCTCTCTGTGCCTGATAAGCCTGATAACCGCCATATTGACTTGTTGCTCGCCCCCGGCGGAGGCCGTCCCCGGAGTGCCGGTCACCGGACGAGTGCTGGACATGCTGACCGACACGCCGATCCCCGGCGCACTGATCGGCGTGTACCAGTCGGGGCTAAAGGAAGTCCGTGCCGACAGTCAGGGCCGGTTCAAAGTTTGGGCTGCCCCCGGCAAGCGCATCATCTACTATGAAGGCGGCCACCCGTATTACCACAGCGACGGGTCCACATACACTACCGTGAACGTCTCGGCCAAAGGCTTGTCAGGCGTGACTCTGAGCCTGTGGAGGGTCGCGTTCGCGCGAGGAAAGGTTTTCATGCCGTCCGGGATGCCGCTCGTGGGAGCATCGGTCACCATGGGCGGTGCGTACTTCACTCATGCGGTTACGGACTCGAACGGCAAGTTCAAGATCGAGGTGCCCCAAGAGGAGGCGAAACCCGGAGGGTGAGGCCCCCAGGGATGTGGAAGCGGCGCGGTCGTGCTGCAAGTAGAACATAAGAAACTCAGGCTCGGGCGATTCACCGAAGTAGACCGGTATAGGTTGATCAGCGAGGGGATAGTGCTCAAGGCCATGCCCGCTCGCTCTCCCAAGGTCACTGTGATAGACGCGTACCTCAAGCCCCTCCCAGGCGCGAAGGTGTACATGAGGACAATGTATGGGCTGAAGAGCGTTGAGTCGCGCGTGGGAACGACCAATTCGGCGGGCGAGTTGACGGTGCCCGTCTTGTATCACGGTGGGAAATATACCTTCCGGGCGGCGCTTCTCGGCTACTGCCCCAGGGCAACTCAAGTGCCCCCAGTTGGCAGCCAGAACTGGATTGACTCGATCGAGATAGTGACCGAGCCCGCCACCAGTATAGTCAAGGGCAAGGTGGTTGATCAGAACGGCAAGCCGGTCGTGGGGGCGAAGGTCAGCACCGATTTCGGCCCCTACGCCCTGACTGATGCAAGCGGCGAGTTCACCCTCAGTCAGATGCCGGACGGCATTGTGAGGCTGGAGGCACGGAAGGGCAAGCTCGCAGGTACGAACATTGATGTGAAAGGCAGGCTGATGCGTCAGGCTGCGATCGTGATCCGTTGATTGAAAGGGGATATCATGCGAAAGACATTGATTCTATGTGCCGCTCTGATGTGCGTGCTTACCGGCTGCCGGCACGTATCATCCGCCTCGTACATCTCCACCGGTGACGGCGGATGGGAGTGGGTGAAGCCTACTCCGAGTGTGAATTGGCTGTGGGGAGTGTTCTTCCTGGACGATAAGACGGGCTGGGTCGTAGGAGAAGATTGCACGGTCTTGAAGACCACCGACGGTGGGAAGAATTGGTCGCCCCAGGGACAACGGGTTCGTAAGAATCTGTATGACGTCTATTTCACCGACAAGGACCACGGCTGGGCTGTCGGTGCGGGAGTGGGCAGCCTGGACATGAGCGGCATCATCCTGAAGACGACCGACGGTGGGGCAACCTGGCGGAAGATACTCGATGGCAAAATCCGCGGCCTGAGCTCCGTGCAATTCGTGAACAATCAGGTCGGCTGGGCGGTTGGCGGAAACATCGTACTGAAGACAACCGACGGCGGGGAAACCTGGTCCGAGCAGGACTACGTCCTCCCGAAGTCGGATCCGCCGCAGGCCCTCCTCATAGAGGGAAACGATGTTTCCTTCGTGGACGAGAGCACCGGCTGGATGATGGACAACAAGCGCAGGGCCTACAAGACCACCGACGGCGGCGAGACTTGGTCCCCCATCGCCCCCGAATTGAACGGCAAGGGCAAGCGAATTCAGCTTGTGGACGCGAAGACGGGATGGATTCTCACCAGCAAGGCCATCTCCAGCACTACCGACGGTGGCGCAACTTGGACCGAGCACAACCTTGAGAAGGCTGCTGCCTCGCTGGCCGGCACCAAGGGCAGCAACGCGCTCTGGGACTTTCACTTCGTGGATGCGCGGAACGGGGTGATCGCGTGTGTGAGCGGCGGTGTCCTGCGCACCAAGGATGGCGGCAAGACATGGCAGCCGGGGTCCGTACCACAGGTGCCGGTCTACTTCCCGTCCGTCCGCATGGCAGACCAGAAAAGCGGCTGGCTCGTGGGACAGGGCGGAGGTATTCTCCACACGGCGGACGGTGGAGCGACCTGGCAAGCTCAGTCCTGGGGTCAAGGCGACTTCGTCTTCGACATGAAGTTCGTGAACGACAAAGTCGGTTTCGCGGTCGGATCGGATGCGAACAACGGCAACAAGGATCGCTCCGGCCTCATCATCAAAACCACGGATGGCGGGGTCACGTGGAGCCGGCACACCATACCGGTGAACACACAGCTCTGGAACGTCTTCTTCGTGGGCGAGAAAACCGGTTGGGCTACCGGCGGCGACGGGATCATAGTCGCTACCAAAGACGCCGGAGTCACCTGGCGGATACAGGATTCCGGGACGAAGAGCCACCTCCTCGGCCTGCATTTCGTGGATGCGAACACCGGATGGATGGTGGGCACCGAGGGCACCATCCTCGCGACATCGGACGGCGGCGAAACCTGGACCAGGTTGAACTCCGGCACTATGGACATTTTGCAGAGGGTCTTCTTCCTGGACGCGAACACCGGCTGGGTGTGTGGGCAGAACGGCCGGGTCATGAAGACCACGGACGGCGGCAAGACGTGGAAGCGCCAGCCCTCGGGAACGACGAATTTCCTGGCCGGCATGCACTTCGTCAGCGAGAAGACGGGCTGGGTCTCCGGAACGAAAGGGGTCATGCTCAAGACCACGGACGGCGGTGAAACCTGGGTTCAGCAAAAGTCCGGAGTGGAACGCCAGCTTGCCGGTATCTCTTTCGTCACTGAGAAGGAAGGCTGGGCCGCGGGCATAAATCGGGAGATCATCCATACGAGTGATGGTGGAGAAACCTGGACCACCCAGGATACTGGGACCTGGAACGGGGTCTGGGATGTCCTTGCCAGGGATTCAAACAACTGCTGGGCCATGGGCGGGCCGATCATCCTCCGCACGACGACCGGGGGCCTCCCCGGTGCAGTCTGGGCGAAGAAGCAGCCGGACGGCGCTCCCGCGAACTTCGGGCATCTGGTGGTGAACAAGAAGTCTCAGGGCTATCTGCTGGCCGAGCACCCTGATTCGAGAGTTGGCATCCACATCAAGACATCGGACTCCAAGCCGAACGTCGGCGACTACATCTACATCCACGGCAAGGTAGCCACCGAGAACGACGAGAAGATCATCGCCGCTGATTCGATTGATATCCAGTGCGCCGGCTGGGGAATACTGCCTCCAAAGGAGTAAGCCGGCCCGCTCTTCACCGTTCACCGGTTACTGTTCATGCTCACTCAGTGATCATGCCTTGTCCGGTATCACGTAGGGTGGCCTTGGCGCGCGTGTAAGCAAGGCGTTTGCCTGCTCGTCTCCAATGAACCTTTCGGTCGCCGCGTCGAACTCCATCACGCGACCGAGGCGGTACGACGAACGCTCGATATTCAGGCCGCTGTCTTTCAGGTGATCAGCCATGTGCTCGAACGTCTCATTCGCCGGTTCGTTGCCAGGGAAGGGGTCGGGGATACCGGAGAACGTGACTCTCTTGCCCAGACGGTAGGAGATATTCGCCAGATGACAGAGGGCGGACGAGTAGTGAGCAGTCTCTAGATCCCAGTCAAGCAGCTTTTTGTCACGGCTGCGCATTACCCTGACGAACTCCGCGAAATCGCCTCCCCCGCTGATCCTGTCCGGCTCTACGACAGCCACGGGCTCCGGCTCTTTGCCGCCTTTGGGATGGAATGATCCGCCTGCAACTACTCCCTCCTCGAAGTGGAAGGTGTTGCCCACGCCCTGTCCGTAGTATTTGTCGGTCTCCAGTCCGCGAACTTCGAATATGAGCTGGGTGTCGCCGTAGTCGAACATCGCGACTTGAGTATTGGCTGTTTGACCCTGATCCACATAGCCAAATCTTCCGCCGATACTCACGATCCTCCGCGGCAGAGTGGCATCGGGGATGGCATGGAGCGCGGCGTGCATCTCATGCGCGCCCTGGTTGCCGATGTCGCCGTTTCCGTATTCCCAGAACCAGTGCCAGTTGTAGTGGACGAGATTCTCGTGATAGTCCTTCTTCGCCGCCGGACCGCACCAGAGATCGAAATCCAGCTCGTTCGGCGGAGTGGCGGGCTGTCTGAAGCCGATGCTTTCCCGGCGCTTGTAGCAGAGTCCGCGGGATACCAGCAGTTTTCCGTACGTGCCCTTCCTTGCAAGCGCGGCGATCACGTCGCCCCGAGCTCCCCTGCCCGTGCCGTACTGGACGACTCGGTCGTACTTGCGGGCAGTCTCGACGGCAATGCGCCCCTCGTGAACGTTCTGGCTCAGTGGTTTCTCGACATAAACATCCTTGCCCGCCTGACACGCCCATATCGTCTGAAGGCAATGCTGATGGTTGCAGGAGGCTATGGAGATCGCGTTCACGCTGTCATCATCCAGCGCTGTGCGTAGGTCCTGGACGCACTTCGGCGCTCGCCCGCCCAAATCTTCGATCTGCTTTATCCTGCGAGCGAACAGCCGCGTATCGGGATCAACGAGGTACGCTATTTCCACGCCCTCCAGCTTCTGGAGCCCATCTATATGAGCCCCGCCTCTGCCGTTGATGCCGACTACCGCCACTCGGATGGTGTCGTTCGCACCCAAAACAGGACTTAGCCTGCTGCTAATGGCGAATGATGCGGTAAACGCCCCCGCCCTGCTGAGGAATTCCCTGCGACTCAAACCCGACATGTCTGCCTCCATGAAATTCAGCGCACTTAGATGCGCAAGACTGCTGTTCTAAGATTAGTTTCTCCGCCGCGCCGGAAACCCCTCTTGAGCCGCCGTCGACGAACTAGAGCTTCCTTGAATCGTACGCCCAATGAAGCAGAGATTGGCGCTGTTTCGGCCGGCAGGAGAGATCGCCCCGCAGGCAGTTCTTCTGCAGCTGGGCGACATGCCTCTTGATCGCACGCCAGCGTCCGATCTGGCGGTCGTCATCGGGACAGCGGCGCCCCATGTAGTAGCGGCAATACCACTGAAACCATCCTCTCGGATCCTCGTGATAGATCCAGCCCTTCGCCCGCCAAACCGAGAGGGGCTGAGAGGCGTTGACCCCGAAGAAATTCAGCTTCGGATCGTGGAATTCCGAGTTCAGCTTGGCGTTCTCGAACCAATCCTTCGGGAATTCGTCACGGCAGTCCGTCATATACTTGCCGCCAAAGACTCCGAGCCCCAGCATTTCCTTCGGCGTCAGGTCTGGGGTGAAATCAGGACGGAAGTTCTCGCCGGACGGCTCTGCCAGGCAATAGACATAGTTCTGCTGCATCTTGTCGTTGACGACCACCTGTTTGCGCATGATCACTCCCTCACTCTAGCTCCGGGATCAGTCTCCTCAGTTTCAGGACTGATGCCTGCTTGTCCTTGGTCTCCAGCATTATGTCCAGATCGAGGCCCCTGATGCCGGCATAGAAGTCGCAGAACGCCTGCTCGTCTATGGTATCTGAGTGCGCACCCTTGGATCTGATCGGATCCTGGTTCGAGTAATGGATCTTCTGCCGCTCGGATCGCCAGGTCTCCCCAAACATGGCGATGGTCTCCCGAGCTTGCTTACCGGGAAAGCTTGGCAAGACCTCGTGGTGAAAGACGTCGAATACTCCGGGCAATCGTACTTGCTTGCAGACAGACAGGACCTCCTCGGCGTTGAAGACTCGCTCGTCGTTCTCGAGGGCGAGCCTCTCCCGAATCTCCGAGGGCAAGCTCAGTATCCTTTCCACCAATCGCCGTGTGGACTCGGGCTTGTCTCCGTACGCGCCACCGCCGTGAACGATGACCTTGTGGCTTCTATCCACGCCCATCAAGGTAAGGACTGAGTTATGGTAGTCAAGGTCACGCAAGGCATTCTGGTAGAAGCTTTCGTTCGGGCTGTTCAGCACCGTGTACTGGCCGGGGTGCATCGAGACTCTCATGCCATGCGCCTTGGCAAAGCGACCGACTGCAGACAATTCCCCCCGAAGAGCCGTCTTCCAGACCCCGGAGTTGATCGGATGTGAGCCATAGGGAATCAGGTCGGAGGTAATCCTGAACAAAGTGATCTCATGCTCCAGGTTCCATCCGAGAATGTCCCTCAGGGCATGTATGTTGTTCGACGCCGTCTCAAGCATTCGCTGCTCGGAGTAATTCGCGATGCGAAAGGTCCTGCTCGCCGAAGGCAGCAAAGTATTCACGCCTACATAGCCTATTCGAATCATATTGGCATCCACAGCAAGGGGTTCTTCGCTCTATCTTAGAGATGCCCAAAAGCCTGCACGAATAGACCTAAAAAGGTGAACTGATTCCCCCGTCGAATGACAATGATGGAGGAATTGTATGTCCGGGCGGGCTGGATTACAGCGATTGTTCCTGTATCATCTTTGGGCATGCGTCCCATTCGTCATCGCCTGGCTGATCGCACCCACATCGGTGGGAGTCTCCCAGGACCCGCTGGAGATCCGGGCCACATATCTGGTGGCAGGCACAGCGCTTGTCTACCTGCTGGTTCGCTCGTGGCTCACTTTCCGAAGTCATTCGACTGTGCGGTGGGAATACGTTTGGCCGGTCGCCGATGTCTTCTTGATCAGCCTTGCACTATTTACCAGGGTGAAACCGCAGGGCAGTTGGTTGATGCTGCTCTACCTGTTCCCCATAATGCAGGCTGCGTCTACGCTGAGCCTCCGCTGGGCGCTGGGTATCGGTGCGCTGTCCGTAACCGCATACCTGTCAGCCTGCGGATTGGGAGGATTGGAGCCCTTGCGGTATGGATACGGCATCTTCCGCCTGTTCTTCCTTCTGCTCATGGCGTCACTTGTTACAAGCCTGGGACGCGAAGTAGTCCACGCAAACCGCGAATCGGCGCTGAACGAGTATCGGAACGAGTTGGCGGCGGAGATGCACGATGGAATACAGCAATACCTGGCTGCCATTTCCATGCGCCTCGAGCTTGCCCGGGCTCTTGTGAACACGAACCCTGGTGAAGCAGCCAGAATAGCCGTAGACCAGCGCCATCTCGCGAGGCGCGCGGCCGATGAGCTTCGGGTAATGGTTCGAGGGCTCCGATCACCTGTGTTGGAAGGTGGCATAGCGAATGCCCTGCGTCACTACGTCGGACTTCTCGGTAACCGAAGTGACCTGCCAATCGAATTTGGAGTTACCGGTGATGAGGCACGGCTAGACCCGCGGACCGAACACGCAATCCTGAGGATCGTGCAGGAGGCGCTGACAAACGTTGCGAAGCACGCGAGCGCCGGTAGTGTAAGAGTTGGCCTGGAATTCGCCCCGGGAGAAGTGATCTGCATGGTTGCCGATGACGGGGTCGGCTTTGACGTCGGAATCGCATCGGAAAGGCAGGTTTCATCCGAATGCTGTGGATTGGAGAACATGCGCCGAAGGGCGGCCGGGGTCAACGGCAGCCTCCAGATCAGCAGCACTCCAGGCAAGGGCTCAACCGTATTGCTGAGAATACCGCGTTAGGAGATGGTTATGTCCGACATTAGAGTTCTAATAGTGGAAGACGAGTCCCTGCTGCGCACGGCCCTGGCCGAACTGCTGAAGCATCAGGCAGACCTGAGGGTTGTGGGCACTGCATCGGACGGGGTGCAGGCAGTATCGGAAGCGGCGAGCAGCCGGCCCGACGTGGTCCTGATGGACCTCGCACTGCCCCTCATGAACGGCATCGAGGCGACCCGCAAGATCAAGGAGCAACTGCCGGACACGCGGGTCGTCGTGCTTACGCATCTGGCGGACGACGCCAGCCTTTTCTCGGCCATCAAGTCCGGTGCAATCAGCTACGTCCTAAAAGACAGCTCGGTGGAGAAAATCGTCGAAGTGATAAGAGAAGCCCACAAGGGCGAGGGTTTCATATATCCATCGCTCGTGCCGCGCGTGCTTCAGGAGTTTGCCCGACTCTGCACGCGCACCGAAAGTAATCGGGCGTTGTTCCAGGAACTGACACGCCGAGAGGTCGAGGTCCTCGAGTTGCTAGGCAAGGGATGCCGTAACCGCGAGATCGCGTCCAGGCTGTTTATCAGCGAGCGCACGGTCAAGAATCACGTGAGCAACATTCTAGCCAAGCTGCAGGTCAACGACCGTACCGAAGCCGCCCTCATCGCTGCCAAACATGGCTTGACTCCTCATAGCGAGTGATCACCTGGTACCACGAAAACAGTCCCATAGAGCCGTCCGTTTCGTGACTTTGGTCCGAAGACCAGTGTCCTGGAAAAGGAGATAATGAAGCCGAACGAGAGGCCATAGTGCCTCGCAGGAGGCGTAAGATGCGGATAGGACTCGGAAGCGACGATCTGGGATTCCGTCTCAAGGAGCAATTGCGGTCACACTTGGCTGATCGCAAAGACGTGGTGCTCGACTACGGCGCGTTCTCCGAGGAGCCGGTTGATTACCCGGACATAGCCGTAACAGTAGCGGAAGCCGTGCTCGCCGGCATTGTTGACCGCGGCATCCTCGTCTGCGGGACGGGGCTGGGTATGGCGATCGCCGCGAATAAGGTGCCCGGTATCTTTGCTGCGCCCGTAACAGACATCTATACCGCCCGTCTGGCCTGCGAGCGGAATGCGGTCCAGATCATCACCCTCGGAGCGAATATCCTCGGATGCGGAGTGGCGACGGCAATAGTAGACGCCTGGTTATCCGCTGAATTCCAGGGTGGGCAGTCGGCCCGCAAGGTTGCGAGAATCCGGGAGATCGAGGGGCGGTATCATCTCCAGGGCGTACCGGCTCTGGCTCTAAGGTGACGAAGATGGGGATAACACTCGGCATTCTGTCACTGGCATTTCTGGTAGGCTCGATTCCTTTTGGCTACCTGCTGGTGCGTGCAACATCCGGTAAGGATGTCCGAAGCTTCGGGTCGCACAGCATAGGCGCGATCAACGTCTTTCGGGTCGGCGGGAGATGGCCGGGCATCCTGACACTGGTCCTGGATGCCGGCAAGGCATTCGGCATGGTTCTGCTTGCCGCCGTACTGGCGCGGGATACATGGGTGATCGCTTCAACGGCCTTCCTCGTGATGCTCGGTCATGCGTATTCTCTGTGGCTGTTCCTGAAGAACCGGCGTTTCTCCGAGGCCAAGAGCGTTGCCAGCGCTCAGGGCATCATGGTTGCCCTCGGGGTCCTGAGGGTACTCCCGTGGACGGCCGCGATGCTTCCTATCGGCGTCTGGGCATTGGGGCTCGTCGGTCCCCGCCTGCTGACCGGCCGCTGGCCGTGCATCTCCCTGGCAACGATGACGGCTACCCTTGTGATTCCGGTGGCAGTGTGGAGCGGCGATCCCGGCATGTCCTACAAGGTGCTGTCCATCGCGATGTGCTTGCTCATTCTTGTGCGTCACAAGAACAACATTCGGCGGCTGCGTGCCGGCATTGAGCCTCGTCTGGGCGAGCGCCTGAAACCATCCCAGGAGGAGACGTAGATGCTGGCCATACCCCACATGGCCGCGGGGGCGGCCATCGCCAGACGGGTGCGCCCGGGGTGGCTGGCACTTTCCCTGGCGTTCCTTAGCCATTTCCTGCTCGACATGATTCCCCACATAGGCACGCACAAGTTCCTCGATCCGACTGCCGACAGACACACCGTTTCAGAAAGCATATTCGCCCTGCTGGACTTTTTCATCGGGGCCGCCTTGGTCGCCTGGGCAGCGCTCGGACGGTCAGATAAACGAATGGTATTCGCCGGTGGATTCCTCGGTATACCCGTAGCGTACGCTAGCAACCTGGTATTATTACCAGTTTCCTACTCATCGGTCATCTTGTCGCTAGAAGATGATATAATAGCAGGGAGTGGGCACGCTATATGAGGCCCCCGGCTAGAGGAGACGGAGATGAAAAGGACACTGCTACTGGTGTTCGTGCTTTTCTCGCTGCTGTTTGCCACCGCTTACGGATCATTCGCAGACAACTTCGACGACAATTCGACCTACAGCCCCCTATGGCTGCCGGTATCGTCCGGTGGACCGAGCGTCTCCGAAGTGAACCACCGCCTGGAGATAACTATCCCCGCAACCTCAGTCGGCGGGACGTTCTACGCCGGCTATGACCCCTTCAGCCGGATTAGAGGCGACTT
>DASRZD010000583.1:0-5311 GCA_035686805.1 Armatimonadota bacterium | reverse complement strand
GCCAACCCGCTCACCTTCCAGGCCTTGCTCTGTGAAGGCTCGAACGATATCATCTTCCAGTACCTGGAGGTCCAGCCCGCAGATATGGACTACGGCGCAGGGGCGAGCGCGACTATTGGGTTGGAGAACGCCTCCGGTACCGTGGCTCGGGTATATTCCGTCAACGGGAGCACCTTGCTCACGAATAACCTGGCGGTCAGGTTCACAATGGACCCGGGCGACATCTCCGAGCTGAAGAAGCTGCCGAACGATACTGCCGTCTCCATTCGCCGAGCGATCATATCGTGCGCCTGCTCGAGTTTGTTCTACATCGAATCGGATGACCGCTCATGCGGCATAATGGTTAACAAGCCTTCTCATGGTTTTTCGGCGGGAATCCGAGTAGATGTCAAGGGGACGCTGAGCACTGGCGGAACCGGCGAGAAATACATCAAGAATCCGACCATAACGCCCAACGGCAAGGGCAGCGTGAAGCCATTGACAGCAACTAACCGGGCCCTGGGCGGTCAGGATTACTACTATGATGCAATCACGGGAGCCGGCCAGACAGGCGTCAAGAATCCTTATGGGTTGAACAACGTGGGACTGTTGTTCCGGATCGTCGGGCGTGTGACTTATGTGGGCGATGTGTTCTTCTACATTGATGACGGCAGCAAGCTGAACGACGGCTCGGGATACACTGGTGTAAGGGTTGTGGGAACAGAGGTCGCGATGCCGCCTGCGGGCAAGTACGTAAGCTTCATCGGCGCAAGCTCATGCTGGAAGAACGGCTCCTCGGAAGTGCAGCCGCAGATCCGACCCCCTTCTCAGGTGATCGAGCAGTATGACTGAGGGGCGGGACTTTAGACTACAGACCTTAGACTTTAGAGGGAGCCCCCGACCACAGGGGCTGAAGTCTAAAGTCTAAGGTCCCGGCTTTGGGGCTTCTGCCGGCTTCTCCGCAGGCTGCTCCGCAGGCTGCTCCGTTTCCTCTTTCACGTAGAACGAGCCGGTGGCCTTCTCGGCCTCTATCCACTGATCTTCGTCATTCAAGGACATGGTGACCTTCGGGGCCTCGAACGAGTGCTTTTCCTTCTCATCCTTGCCCTTGACGTTCCCCACGAGTTGAACAGTCTCTTCCTTGCCAAGATATATGGCGGAATCAGCCGTCACCACCCGGGTCTTCTGGGTGATGGTCAACGGCGTCGAGACGACCCCCCTCTTCTCCTTGTAGAAGTAGTCCACCTTTTCGCAGGTGATGACGGCCTCGTCCTTAAACTCGGACTTGAGGTCCTTCGGCTTGGAGGTGTCGGTCGCTGCCGGCTTGGGCTTGGGCTTGGCGATCATCTTGACATGGCCATTGATCGAGCTTTTCTTTTCCTTGAAGTTGACCGTGCAATCGTCGCCGGTGATGGTATTCTGGTCATCCTTGATCGTCATATTGCCGGTCGCAACAGCAGTCCGAGTGCTCTCCCGGTAGTCAACCTTGTCGGCGGTGAGAGTGGTGTCATCGTGGACGAACTTCACGTTCCCCTTGAGAACTAGTATCCGGTCCTCGCCCTCCCACTTGTACGATGACATGTCTGCCGAGTACTTGACCTCGGTGTATTTCGGCTCCTTGGGGGCGGCCGCCTGTTGAGCGGCGAGCAGGGCACTCAAAAGTACGAGTGCCCCCGCCGCGAGAATTGTCTTCCTAAATGCCGACTTCATTGCTCGATCTTGATCTTCCCGGTCACTTTCTGGACCGTCAATTCCTTCTTTTGGAGATCGGCGCTCATGCGCTCCCCATGCATGGTGCTGCCGTCCAGCACGGCGTCAATGCCTCCCTGGCAGAGGAGCTTCGACTTCGCCGAGTTCCAGTATACGTTGTGCACCCTGAATGACGGCCCGTTCTCCAGCTTCAATTCCGCATACCCCGGCGTCACGATGTTCCGAGTATACGTATTGTAAACGGTTTCACTGGCCGAGATTCCGGCGACCTTCTTTCCATCCTGAAGGAGCGATCCCTTGGTCACCCCACGGAATGTCGCGAGTCGCCGATTCTTGCTTATGTCAATTATCGGCGACTCAAGGGCCCATACTTTCTTGCCCTGCGAGCGGCCGATGAGTTTCGCGCCCTTGAACCTGATCCCCACTCCCGCGAGATGATCCTTCCCAAGCTTGGTCCCCGTTGAGCCGAGCGGATGGATGTCCTTCAGGTAGAAGAACGTCCAGATCATCCCGCCCATGACTACTATGCCCGTGATCCAGGGAATCCAGCGCTTCAAGCGATCACCTCACAGTGAAGCTTCGAATCTGGCCGTATGAGTACGCCGACCGCTTCGGTGTGCCGTCATTGTACTCTTCGTAGATCTTGCTGGCAAGCACGACCCAATAGTACTTATGCCCAACCTGAAGCGTCGGCACATCATTGCTCGGGTACTGGATGCTCGTGCCGGAGGTCGTGCTCCCGCCGGTGTCCGCCTGAGTGGGCCATATCGGCAACAGGCCGATGCTCCCCGCTGGATCGCCCGAGTAATCTGCACCAGGATCGAGCGGATAGCTGGGGAACCGGTCATACAGGTAGACCGAATAGTCGTCCGCGCCTGAGAGTGATGACCATGCAAACGTCGGGTGCTGCCCCACATCCGCGTCTTGAGACGGTGACGTTGCCCTCAGTTGGTCGAGAGGCTTGGTTGACAGGAAGTTGCTTGTAACGCTCTCTGCATAGGGATTCGACTCGTTGCCGGGAAGGAGGAAGTCCGTGCTGACAGCGCTTATCCCATAGTAGTAGTTCGTGCCCGGCGTGATCTCTATCCCCATATCGCTATAGAAATCAGCATAAGGGTCTCGGACGAAATCAATGGCCTTCGGATCCAAGTCGAGGTCGGTGGTCCGATAGATTCCATAGCCGGCGATGTCGCGTGAATCGTTTATATCCAGCGCATTCCAGTAGAGGTCAACCTCGATCAGCGAACCGGCTGGCACTGACTTTGTCAGCACCGTCTTCTTGGAGGCAGCGGCCTTGCGATATCGCTCGGAGGTGAATGCCTTGATCGCCCTGTAAGCATCCTGATCCGCGCTCCGGGTAATGATGTCCGGCATAGTGTAAGACTCTATCGCCTCGAAATATGGATCGCCCGGCGTCTCGTCCAGGGACTCATCCAGGCTGAAGCTCTGAATCATCGCATCGCTGGTGGTCGTTATATCGTATTCTCTGTTGCGGAAGCCGACCTTCGATGCCGAGATGATCCCGCCAAGGCCGACCGGCACGTCCTCCATGACGTAGTGGCCATCTCCATCGGTGATGGCTACAATCGAGCCGTATGGACCATCATAGGCGCTGGTATCCTCAGGGGGGCTAACCAATCGAGTCGTGAGGAATACCCTCGCGCCCTCGATGGGATCGTTCGTGCCGGCTTCCCTCACGACTCCGCCGATCTGAGTGGTGTCCGTCTCATGAGCAACCGCTATGTTGATATTCATGGTCGGCTCATCCTTCAGCACCTCGACCGCCGTGCTCCCGACCCACAACTCGTCAATGCCGGTGGTCTCGTTCTTGATCATGGCGCTCGCACGAATCGTCCGCCAGCCGCTCTCAATTCCCTCCAGCCGATAAGCACCCGAGACGAGCGACTTGGCGTAGTGAGTCACATCTCCGTCAACCATTATGGTCGCATCAATGACGACATTCCGATTGATGTCCGAAACCGTACCGGCTATGACGCTGTGCTTCACGCTCCCGCCGCATCCCTGCAGCATGAGAGCCGCGATGCCCGCCAGTGCAAGTACCACCAAAACTTGTCGTTTCATTGAAATCACCTTTCTTGCCCGTCGGCCAGTAGCTCCACCGCCAGGCGGATATTCTCGGAAGCAGCCTCCTTCATGGCAGGAACTGCCTCCTTAAGCTTCAAAGCAAGCCCATCCCGAGTGTCCCACGCTCCAAGCGCCTTCTCCGCGAGCGATGCCATCTCGTCGAGCTTGATGCCCTCCTGGCCTGCGTTCTTGATGAACTGCTCGACCTTCGGGTCATATTCGATTCCCAGGAACGGCACTCCGACCGAAGCTGCGAATATCAGCGCATGCAGCCTCATTCCAATCACCAGTCGGCATCTCGATATGACTCCGAGGAGTTCCTCGGCCGTCCAGGGCCTGGGCTGAACCACGGCGCCGATCTCTCGGCCGATCTCCCTGGCTTGCGCCTCGTCCTGCGGCGTCTGCATCGTCAGGAGCAGCATCTTTGCAGGACATTTCTCCGCAATCGCCTTAAGCGCCTTTGCCGCCTCAGATCCGACCTCCGGGCGCTCGTCCCACTCGCGCAGGGCGACCCCGATAATGTCTTCTTCCTCGGCCAGCCCCGCTTCGGCAAGGAGTCCGTGCGCATCCTTGCAGGGATCCAGCATGAACGTCGGGTCGGCGGTGACTTTCACCGAACCGATCCCCATCTCGGCCAGCAGCTCGGCCGATTGAGCGTCCCTCACCGTGATGAGGTCAATTCCCGTCAACGCCCTCTTCACCATCCGCCGGGAGATGCTCCTCCTCAGCGGACCGATCCCCTGGCCCAGGATCATCACCTTTCGCCGGTAGCGCTTTACCAGCGAGATAATTGCCAGATAGTAGGCCAGCGACCGAAGGCTCGTCGCATCCTGAAGCAGGCTTCCGCCGCCGCTGATGAGTAGGTCGCAATCCTTGAGCGCCCGCGTGACTTCAGACATCGCCATCCTTGGCAGGGCGCGCACTCCATGAGTCTTCGCCGTTTCCTCCGGCGATGCCGAAAGCACAGTGATCTCGGCGCTCGTCTGTGACTTCAGCCCCCGGACAATAGCCGAAAGCACTGCCTCGTCACCGGCATTCGAAAAACCGTAGTATCCTGATATTACTATACGTTTGGGATGGCTCAATTGTTATGTTTCGGCTTCCCGAAGATCATCCAGGCGACCATTCCGAATATCAGTCCCAGCACCAGGCCGTTGAATGCCCGGAAGGCCGTCACCTGCAGGGGAGTATGGATGTGGCAAAATGTGTTCAGAAGCGATACCTGACCGAGCACTCCCAGCGCTATCAGCGAAAGCCCCCATGCCCTTCGACGGGTGAGCAGCAGGGCAATCCCGAGTATCATGGCCGGATGCCCGATCATGAACTCCTTGGTCCGAGGCCGAACGCCCATGACATGATCGAGGAGCGAGCGGAATTTCAACTCGATTCCGCTGACTCCCACTCCGGGGTCATTGCCTGTTCGAAGGAGCGCAAATCCGACTATGCCCAGGCCGATCACTACCGCGATCGCATGCCACACGAAAAGCGGATTCGAAACTACCCGGCGCAGGTCTTCTTTCACATCTTCCCATACCTG
>DASRZD010000582.1:0-15793 GCA_035686805.1 Armatimonadota bacterium | reverse complement strand
ATTCAAGTAGACGTGATCTTCGGTCAGGTCATAATGGACCAGGCACTGACCCTCTTCCAATGTCTTTGTCTGCAGGTCTGCGATCGTATGTGCAAGCTCACGCACGGCAGCCTCTGATATTCCAACTTCCCGAACCGGCCTGCCATTCAGCCTCGTGAAGACGATGTAGTCGTATCCGCTCGGAGACTTGCCATGGAAACGGATTTGAGGGAACAAAGGATTTGGTGCGAGAGGGCCGTGATGCAGCCCAAGCTCCTTCTCATAGGAGTTGTACCTGATCGGGCAGAAGATCTTCAGAACGATATCCTCGTTTACGAAGAAAACGGCGTGTGTTCCCGGAAACGTGGGCCCAACCGAATGGAGTTCGACGCCATTAGACTCGCAGATCAGGCGTATCTCGTCCCGCCAGAAGCCGAGTCGGCTGAAAACCGTGCCCCATTCATCCCATGAGTCAATCAGTCTCATTTGCCATCCGACCATCAACCATTCGGTCATCGTCCCGTATGTCCGAAGCCGCCATCATTTCGGGCAGTCTCGGGGAGGCTCTCGACCTCGACGAGCCGGGCATGAGCGACCGGGCAGATCACCAACTGGGCGATCCGATCTCCTCTCCGGACGGTGAACGGCTCAGAGCCCAGGTTGATCATGATCACCTGAACCGGCCCTCGAAAGTCGGAATCAATGGTGCCGGGAGTATTCGCCATGCTGATGCCATGCTTCAGAGCCAGCCCGCTGCGAGGGCGAACCTGCCCCTCATAGCCTTCGGGGATGGCGAGGGTTAGTCCGGTGGGGATGAGCTTTCGCTCGCCGGGAAGGAGGACGACATCCGAATCAACCGCCGCTCGGAGATCGAGGCCCGCCGAGCCGGCGGTGGCGTACTCAGGCAGAGGGATGTCCTCGCTGCCGGGGATTCGGCGGATTGAGACAATCACGGGTTCGTCGGCCATGACGTTAGGAGGAAGCCCCTGTTTCCTTCTGCGGCTCTTCGTCCTCTTCTTTCATCGGCGGCTTCTCGGGCAGCGTGAACAGGAAGTTCGAACCCTTGCCGACTTCGCTCTCCACCCAAATCTTGCCGCCGTGAGCCTCCACCAGGTGCTTCACCAGATAGAGGCCGATGCCCGTGCCGCCGACTTCGCGCGTATCGCGGTTGTCTACCCGATGAAATCGGTCGAAGATCCTCGGCAGGTGTTCCTTCGGGATGCCCATGCCCTGGTCGGCGATGCCGACAACTATGCCGTTTCCGTCCTTGTGCGCCGAGATGGTGATCACGCAGCCCTTGGGCGAGTACTTGATGGCATTGTTCGTCAGGTTCGTGAGGATTTGGTCAACCTTGTCCTCGTCCGCAACAACTGTCGGCAGATCCTCGTCCACATCCAGCTCGAATGTGTGCTTGTCCGTATAGGACATCTGCATGGACACGACTTTGTCTATCAGGTTGCTTACCTGCGTTGGCTTTGGGTTGAGGTCGAGCGCCCGCCCGGCCTCGATGCGCGATACGTTCAGGAGGTCGCTGATCAACCTGGTCAGCCTGTCGCACTCCATATCAATAATGCCGTAGAATTCGAGCTGTGTGTCGCGGTCGTAATAGCCCTCAGTATCCGCGAGCAGCGTGGAGACGAATCCCTTGATTGCGGTGAGCGGAGTGCGAAGCTCGTGGGAAACGGTCGAGACGAAGGCGGTCTTCATGCGCTCCACGTTTCGGATCTCGGTAATATCATTGAAGATAGAAACGCTTCCCATCGGCTGTTGTTCGCTTTCGCTTCTTACCAGTGCGGTCTGAACCTGATAGATTCGCTCGCCAAAGCCGGACACATTGAGGGTCACTTCTTCGGCGGCTTCCTCGTTGGCGTCGAGCGAGCGGGCGATTATGTCTTTGACCTTGGGGTCATCTATCACCTCGAAATACGGCCGGCCCAGCACGTCCGCTCTCTGAATGCCGAACATCGCGCGGGCGGATGCGTTCATCTGCAGGATCTTGCCTGCTTTGTTCGCCATCATGAGGCCCGCGTATACGCTCTCGATGATGTGTTCGAGTTCTTCCTTCTCCTCCACGACTTCGCGGAAGAGCTGGGCGTTCTGGATGACGGCCGTGGCGTTCCTTGAGAGTCTCTGGAGGAGGTTGATGTCTTCCTCGATGAAGATGTTGCCATACCGCTTGTTGAATACGTGGAGGACGCCGATGGTGTTCTGATCGGTTACTCGGTTCTCTTCGTCCCGCTTCTCGGCGATGAGGGGGACGCACGCGCCGTTATGGATATTCAGCAGGGCGACGTTCTCCTTCACCGTTCGCTCGTCGCTCACTGCATCATAGGTGATAAGGGGCTTGCCCTCTCGAAATACCTGGCCGGAAATGCCCTGAGTGGCTCTCACCCTTAGCTTCTTGATTTCCTCGTCGGTGAACCCGAATGCCGGCCGTTTCGCTGCCAACTCGCCGGTGTCCTTTTCGAAGAGCATGAAGACGCATTTCTCAGCCTGGAGAATCGCGGCAATTTTCGCAACAAGCCGTCTGAGCGTCTCTTCCAGTTCGGTGATCGGTGCCGGCTCGCCGGTCTCCGAAGCGCTTCGAATTCGCTGCTCCAGCTCCTTGTTCGCTTTTTCAAGCGCAGCGACATATTGCTTTTTCTCGTCGAGCTCCCTCTGTAGTTCTTGTATCTTTAGTTCTTCAGCCTCGCTCATACAGCTTGGATTACCTTTCCAAAACGCCTGCCAGTCTGCTAATCCTCAGGCGGTTGCACCTGTGCATTATAGCATAAGGGGTTACCACAGTCAACGTCAACGAGTATCAAACGGTATTTACCGAGTTTCAGTTACGAAGAAAACCAGCATCTGCCGAGGGAATGATTCACAATGGGCAAACGTACGGAATAATTGTGACGTTTGTGCGAAGGAATTCCTGCTTGCTGAAACATATGCGCTCGAAAACTTGTCAAATCAAAAGAAGGAGTGTTTCACCAGCTTGTCGAAGCTGATACTACTTAGAACATTTACGCGAGGGGAGCAACTAGAAGTGAAAATCAGGCCGATGTTATTGCCATGCCTGGCGATAGCTCTGTTCTATGTATCTGCATGTGTTGCCTCGGCTGCAGAGATCGAATTGGCAGGCATCAGACTTGGCAGGTCCGCCCTTACCATCATCCAGAAGTACGGCAATCCGTCCGAGATACGAGTAGGTGCTCAGTCGCAGGTTCAGGACCAGCAGGGCATGGAAGCTCAACAGCCCGGCATGGAGCCCCCACCGCCTGGGATGGAAGCCCCACCTCCCGGGATGGGGATGGGCATGTCCATGGATATGGGAATTCCGAACATGGGCGCACCGATTCCGGGGGGCCAGCAGACTCAGAGAAGGGGACCTCCCGAGATAGTGTGGATATACAGGTTCCCCAAGAATAAGACTCTCGAGTTCCTGGTAAGTCCGGATGGGCGGATCATGCAGATTGCCGCCTACGGAGTCGAGTGGCCGGGGATCGGCACAGCGCTTGGAATTCGCCTGGGCGACACATATAAAGACGTCATTCTGAAGTATGGCTTCCCCGAATCGCACAGCAAGTCGGGATATGAGCTGAGAGCGAAGTACTCGGACAAGCACAGGGCCGTGTTCAGCTTCGTGGGCCAAGGCCTAATACAGCCGACGGTCGTGGGGATCACAATTGGCTTGATGGACTAGAGCGCCATACGGCAGGCGGCGAAGTAGGTTGGGCTTGGGTTCGCGAGACGCGGTCAAAGAGGAGATACGAAATCGGGTTGGCGTCCTTGACGTCGTGTCCGAATACGTAAGCCTTAAGCGTGCCGGGAAAAGCCATAAAGGCTTGTGCCCGTTCCACTCGGAGAAAACTCCCTCCTTCACAGTCAACGAAGACTTCCAAACCTGGCATTGCTTCGGCTGTGGCGAGCATGGGGACGTTTTCACGTTTCTCATGAAGATCGAGAACCTGACCTTCCCGGAGGCCCTGGAGAAGCTTGCCAGGCGCGCTGGAGTGACTCTCGAACCCGCTCAGCGAGGCGAAACCAGCCGCAAGGACGTACTCGCCGGGATCAATTCCCAGGCGGCGTCTTACTATTCCGATCTGCTGAAAAAGAATAAGGCCGCCCTCGAGTATCTTCACGAGCGAGGGCTTGCCGATCAAACGATCGAGCAGTTCAGGCTGGGTTATGCCGCCCCCGAATGGGACGGGTTCCTACAGCACTATACTAAGAAGGGCAGGCAGATTAAGGACGCCATTGAGGCCGGGCTGATCGTCAGCAGCGAAGAAGGGCGCTGCTATGATCGGCTCAGGCACAGGATCGTTTTTCCGATCCTTGACATCCAGGAACGGATCATAGGCTTCGGCGGCAGGGCATTCGGCGATGACCAGCCAAAATACCTGAATTCACCCGAGACGCCGCTTTTTAGCAAGACAAGGTCTCTGTATGGCCTCAATTTTGCAAGGAAAAGCATAACTGAAGATGAAGGCGCAACTGTCGTCGAGGGATACATGGACGTCATTGCGGCGCACCAGTCCGGTTTCCTGAATTGCATTGCGACCCTGGGGACGGCGCTGACTCCGGATCATATTCGGATTTTGATGCGATATTCTCGCAAGGTCGTCCTTGCCTATGATTCGGATTCCGCCGGCATGAAAGCGGCCCTGCGAAGCGCTGCCATGTTCTATGAGGCGGATTGCGATGTGAAGATCGCCAGATTCCCCGCCGGGGATGATCCCGACAGCATTCTCAGGCAGGGGAAGGTTGCCGAATTCAGCGCTGCAATATCGTCTGCGCTGCCGATAGTGGATTACCGGCTGGCGATTGTTCGGGAGCTGGCCGACTTGTCCAATGCGGCGGGTCGAGCGGCCATGTTGAAGCAAGCGGCTCAGATAGTTGCCGAGCTCCCGTCGTTCAGGGAACGCGAGAAGTATGTTCGGCAACTGATAGATTATCATCCGAATCCGGATATCGGCCTGGCCGCGGTCCAAGACCAGATTCGGAAGGATGTCGAGGCAGAGGTCAGACGGCGAGGCGGCAGCGTAGTTAGGACTACGTCAACAGGCGGCTCGAAGACCCTGGCAGGAGTTCGAGTCGCCGAATCGGCACTCTTGCGAGCCCTGATCCAGGGGGATATGGCCGAGACAATAGTGAGTTCGCTGTCGCCGGAGGACTTCTCGACTGATACCGGTCGGGCAGCCGCTGAGGCCGCCTTTGAGATGTTTCGCGAAAAGCAGGGAATATACTTACCGGAACTGCTTGACGCCGTGGACCAGGATGCCGGCAGGTACCTAAGCGAACTGGCGATAGGTGAAGGTCCACCACTTAGTGAAAAGGCTTTGCAGGACTACATAGCTCTGATAGAGAACTCAAAGGTAAGGAAGCTGAAAACATACGAAGTGATTGCGCCGTATATGAAGGATGGCGCTATTGACCCGAAAACCTGGCCCAAGGGCCAGGCCGAGATTGATGATTACCTGAGAAAATCCGGTAAACGAAGTGACTGACTGTAGTAGAAGGGTTTGTGTGACTGTGACCGTTGAAGAATTGAAGGACAATGTCGAGGTGCGCAAGCTGCTTGCCGAAGGCAAGCGGAAAGGCGTGCTGACATATGACGAGATAAACGATACCCTGAGCCAGCAGGAAGACCTCGACGCCGAGCAGATCGAGGACATCCTGCAGACCTTTGCGGAAGAGGGCATCCAGGTCATTGACAAGGTGAAGGAGGTCGAACTCGTAGAGCATTCCACTGATTCGGACGAAGCGCCCGTCATCCCGGACATTGACGTCAAGGACGAAGAGATAGCAGCGATGGAAGGTCTGCCGATTGATGACTCGGTCAGAATGTGGCTGAGAGAGATCGGCAAGACTCCCCTCCTCACCATGGCTCAGGAGATCAGGCTCGCGAAGGCCATAGAAGAGGGCGCAGGCAAAACCATCGAGGGCCAGCTCGCCAAAGAGAAGCTCGTACAGTCGAACCTTCGACTCGTCGTGAGCATTGCCAAGAGATATAGCGGCCGAGGCATGTCGTTCCCCGATCTGATTCAGGAAGGGAATATCGGCCTCATCCGAGCGGTCGAGAAGTTCGACTATCGCAAGGGCTACAAGTTCAGCACTTACGCCACCTGGTGGATTCGCCAGGCCATCACTCGAGCAATCGCCGATCAGGGCCGCACGATCCGCATCCCCGTTCACATGGTGGAGACGATCAACCGGCTGATGAAGACCCAGAGCCACCTACTTCAGGAGCTTGGCCGCGAGCCGACCCTGGATGAGTTGTCTCGTGAGCTGGATATGCCTGAGGAGCGAGTCAGCGAGATCCGTCGCATTGCTCCCGAGCCTCTCTCCCTGGAGACTCCGATCGGTGAGGAGGAAGACAGCCATCTCGCCGACTTCATTCAGGATCAGGAGGGCGTTTCGCCGGACGACGCCGCATCCCAGCAGCTTCTTCGCGAGCGCATTGTGGAGGTGCTCTCCGAGCTCAGCAACCGAGAGCGTGACGTTCTTCGCATGAGATTCGGTCTGGACGATGGTTATCCCAGGACCCTGGAAGAGGTCGGACGGCATTTCGCAGTGACCCGTGAGCGCATTCGTCAGATCGAGGCAAAGGCCATCAAGAAGCTTCGCCACGCGAAGCGCCGCAAGAAACTGGAAGAGTATCTCACCTAAGGATCGTCCACTTGGCTAGCAAGTTCCAACTATCGAGGCTGGTGCGCACCGTCTCTTCCGAGATCTACGTCATCTGGGAAGGCGAGCGACGGATCGGCCAGCTTCACCTCCATTACGCCCACTATACGATCTATGTATCGCTCATGTTCGAGGTTGACCTGGCGCTATCAGAGGAAGAAGAACTGCTGGCGCAGATAGATGAGGACATCGTTTCGTCCTACTTGCCGAGCTTCGAGCGCGAAGAGATGCTGGTTACCGTCTTCCGGGGCGAAGAGGTTAGCTCCTTCAACTACTCCCCAACAGGCCTGGATGAGATTGACGAAGAAGGTGAAGAGTAAGCCGGTCCCCCCGCACTAAGCACCAAGCACTAAGCACAAAGCACAAATACCGAAAATTTCCGCACAATTACCCCTTGCCCTTCGATCTCTACTGTGCTATAATGCTTCTGGTCGGCGAAGATCAACCTGTGGCCAGGCTAGTCTTTCCGGCTGTGGGGCTGGAACGGGCCCAGACGGTCCAGCCCCTTTCACGTTTCAGTCCGCAACATCAATGCCTGTCGCCTGGGCCATCAAGTCCCCCTCGGGCTCGATCTCTCTTTCCTCTCGACCGGCGAGAATCCGTATCCATTTGCCCGCACAGATGGCGATCACTATCAATGCCAGCACAATCATTATCGCCGTCAGCACGGCTTTCACTGGATCGCCGCCGGGGGCGAGCATCGTGCGCGTATACTGGAAACCGGATGTCAGGATCGTCACTCCGAGGAACAGGAACGGCACGAATGTCGTGAGGGCATATCGCCGCTTTGCCGAATGGATCAGGATGTAGGAAGTCCCAATGGCGAGGGCGATCACTCCCAGAAGCTGGTTCGCGATCCCGAACATAGGCCAGATGGTGCTGATCGTCCCGCCCTTCAGCAGATAGTACCATCCAGAGGTGACCAGGAAGCTGGTAACGATCACACCCGGCAGATACGTGCCGGTGGAAAGCTTCTTCGAGACCGGCCTCAACATCTCCTGGAGGATGAACCGTGCGACCCTCGTTCCGGTATCAATGGTCGTCAGGATGAAGAGCGCCTCGAACATGATGGCGAAGTGATACCAGTAGGACATCAGGCCCTTCATGCCGGGCAGATTGCTGAATATCCTCGCCATCCCGACCGCGAGCGTCACCGCGCCGCCGGTTCGCCCGACCAGGGTCTCCTCGCCGACCATCCTTGTCAGCGCAGGGAGCTCAGTCACGTTTGTCCCGAAGGCCGGGAACTTGGCGATGTTCGCGTTGATCGCAAAGTAGTCATTCTGGTAAAGGGTGCATGCGGCGATCAGTGCCAGGATGCTCACGAACCCCTCCACCAGCATCGCCCCGTACCCGATCGGTTTGATGTCGGCCTCGCTGCTGATCATCTTCGGCGTCGTGCCCGATCCGATCAATGTGTGGAAGCCGGAGATCGCCCCGCATGCGATGGTCAGGCATACATAAGGCCACACTGGCCCTGGAATCACCGGCCCTCCGCCATGGATGAAAGCGGTCGTTGCCGGCATCACGAGCTTCGGGTGAACCAGTGTGATCCCGACCGCAAGCAGCGCGACCGTTCCCAGTTTCATGTAGGTCGAGAGATAGTCCCGCGGGCAGAGGAGCATCCACACAGGCAGGACCGCGGCGATGAACCCGTAGATCGGCAGCGCGAGCTTCAAGCCGTCAGGGGAGAGAGTGAACCAGCGTGCGGCCGCGCTGTGAGAGATCGGACTCCCAAGGAGGACTCCCGCCAGCAGCAAGATCACTCCCACGGCGGACGCCTCGGCAATCTTCCCCGGCCGAATCTTGTAGATCCATTGGCCCATCAGGAAGGCGATGGGAATCGTGCAGGCGATGGTGAATACTCCCCATGCGCTCTCCTGAAGGGCATTCACGACTGCCCCCGCCAGACCTGCCAAGGCCACGGTAATAATGAATAGGACCGCAAACCCCGTGCACCATCCCGCGACCGGCCCGAGGAATCGGTGAGCAATCCTGGAGATGGACTCGCCCTTATTCCGGACCGACGCATACAGGATGATGTAGTCCTGAACCGCCCCCGCGAACACCGCTCCAAGCAGAATCCAGATTGCCCCGGGCAGGTATCCATATTGGGCGGCGAGCACCGGCCCGATCAGCGGCCCCGCCCCCGCTATGGCGGCGAAATGATGGCCGAAGAGGACATACTTGTTCGTGGGATGGTAGTCCTTGCCGTCGCGGAGCTCGTAGGCGGGAGTCAGTTTCTTGTGGTTCAGGACCGCCACCCTGGCCGCCAGAAACGCGGCATAGTACCTGTAAGCCAGCCCGAAGATGCAAAAGGCAACGGCCAGCAGCGCGAGAGAGTTCATTGCATAACCCCCGGGGAATAACTGAGTTTCCCCAATTATCCCGCCGGAGTGCGGACGCTGTCAAATCCTCCCGGTGTTTCACGCTTCACGCGCTTATCCACAATTACCGTGCTCGCCATGAGATCATGCAGCGCCTGCTTCCGCTCGGTGAACGCCGCCATGATGAAGCCAGCGCTCAGCAAGACCCACGAGATCAACTTACCCCAATGCCTGCTGGTCGCCCTCCAGAATGAGATCTTTTTCCCTTCGTGATCGGTGACCGCCATCTTCATTGCGAGCTTGCCGAGTGTCGCCTGCTTGCCGGAACTCTCCATCAGCGCATAGTACAGCCACGGCAAAATGACCGCCAGCGCCCACCCGATGACTGTCAAGGCGGCGTCCCACTTGGGTGGCAGGTCGTGGGTGTTTTCTGGGAGTATCATGAACATGATGAAAACCACTAAAAGTATCGCGATCCCAACACCTGCTGCGACTACCAGAGTATCCAGCGTGCTCGCGACAAACCTCCTCCAGAAACCGGCGAATTTCACGATAGCAAGGTCAATGGCATTGACCTGCCTTGGCTGCTCGCCCATGTCCCAGCGAACCTGGTCTGCAAGCCGGCCAATCTCAGGCGCAGGACCCTCGGTGACCGTTCCTCGCTTCCAGGCCTCATATCTGGCAAAGCTCTCATCGGAGATAATGCCTGTGCCGACCATGTCGCCTGCACTGAAGGACATGGATTGGAAAGCCCCCACTCCTACCGACCCCCGGCCCGCGATGTCGAGGTCCGCCTTCCTCACGAACAACAGCCGCCTGCCGCTGTCCATAGTTATGATCGCCGTGTCAGGGGCGAGCAGCACCTGCACGGACAACTGCTTTTTGCCCTCGTGAACCGAGAATGCGATCACATCGCTCGCCTTGGCAGTACCCGTCTTGCCGATCAGCCGGGCAGTCGAGTCCAGCCATCTCAACCTTTCCTTGGGCGGCTTGACAACCGGAAGGGTCGAGAACGTCTTGTACCTCGAGAAACTCTGAAGCCCCCATACTATCTGCCATATGCCCAGCATGACAAAGCTGCCGCTGGCGTGTCCTGATTCGCCTGTTTTCATATCGAGAATCGTGCTGCCGATATTGAAGGCGCCAAGGATTAGGAGCGCGAATCCATCAACCGCCACTCCTGCGGGGGTCGGGGCATTGACTATCCAGATCCCCTCCAGTAACAGGAACATCCCGATGGAAAAGAGGAGAGTGTCGAGCAGGTCTTTGCCGACTCCGCCCGCGCCGCCAATGACCGCCAGCGCCCCGAAGACAATACTGCCAATGCCGCCGGCCCTCAGCGTCTTCCTCAGCCACCTGAAGTTCGCCCACTTCTGCGGTTCATCGTGATCATGAATAAGGTTCACGTTAGCCTCCAGCGCCAACAGTCGGTACCAAAGCATTCAATCAGAAACACGGAATTCCCTTCCACGGCGGGTAACATACGTATGACGAGGATGCCCTTGTATGAAAGTTGGACTTCACATCAAGATCGGCGGGGGATTGGGAGCGGCAGCAGATTACGCCGCTGAGATCGGCTGCGAGACCATCCAGATATTCGCGGGCAATCCGAACGCCTGGAACCCCGGCAAGCTCGACCTCGTGCAGGCGCAGAAGTTCCGGGAGAGCATCGAGCGATCGGGCATCTCACCGGTCATCATCCATACCCAGTATCTGGTGAATATGGCCGCCCCCGACCCGGATATCTACCTCAAGTCCACTAATTCGGTCCTTGAGGCGCTCCGGCGTGCCAGTATCCTCGGCGCTCAGTATGTGGTCACCCACATCGGCAGCCACAAGGGGGCGGGGTTCGAGCAAGGCCTGGAACTCGTGCGTCAATCATTGTCAACGGCGCTCACTCAAGCAGACAATGACGTCGTCCTGCTGCTGGAGAACTCGGCCGGGGCAGGGGGCTCGCTGGGGACGAACTTCGAGAATCTGCATGCAATTCTGGCCTCGCTTCCCGAGTTCGAGCAGAGGCTCGGAATCCTCCTGGACACGGCGCATACTTATGCCGCAGGATACGACCTATCGAGCGCGGACGCGGTGAATAGCACCCTTGCTGCGTTCGATTCAGTGGTCGGCTTGAATCGTTTGAAGGCCATGCACCTGAACGATACTCCCTCCGCCCTCGGCTCGCACCTCGACCGCCATGCAAACACAGGCGCAGGAAACATAGGGGAAGCGGGCTTCCGGGCCTTGATCAATCACCCGGCCCTGGTAGGTCTCCCCGGCATCATCGAAACCCCCCGCCGCGGCGGCAAAGGCATCGAGGACCTGGCGATCGTCAAGCAGTGGAGGGACGGCAAGTAGTCGGCGATGTTCTGGATCTCTGTTGTGCAGACGATGTTGCCACTGCCAATCGTTTGCTTTGGCGAGGTTGGGCTCTGGCATTTCCTGTCGCTCCTGGACTCGCCCATTGGCGTATGCCGAATACCGAGAGGACATTCTAGCCGAGATTCCAGAGGCAGATGACACAGAAAAGAAGGAGGCATGTGGCAGCCTGTAGAATAGAGTAGAGATAAAGCACCTTTTCCTAAGGAGGTAAGAGCGATGTACATGCGGTTTCTCGTTGTAGCGGCGATCTGCATTGTGATCGGTTCTATGGTCTTGGCCCAAGCGATCCCTCCGGTATCCGCCGAGGCACGATCGCCGTTGGGAATATGTAACAGGGCGAGCGCTGAAGAATGCGCTGTCACCACGATTAAGCGATGGATCACCATCACCTCGCATAAGGACCAACAGAAAGTGCCACTGGAACCCATCATAAGGGGCAAGGTATACAGCAACAAGGCGCAAGTATGGGTCATCGTCCATCCCATGGAGACACAAGGCTACTGGGTTCAGGAAAAGGCCAGTGTGAGACAAGACGGAAAATGGTCTACGCTTGTATTCATCGGAAGAGAGGGCAATGAGGATGTGGGGAAGCACTTCGAGATCAGGGCGGTCGCCAATCCCACAAAGCCCATAGCCCGCGGCGACGTATTGGATGGCTGGCCTGAGGCAATGGCTCGCTCGGGAATAGTCGAGCTGATTAGGAAGTAGTCACATGAATCCTGATAATGCGACGGAGTCCGGGTGGATCAATCTCACCAGGCTCTTACTGGCGATACCCCCCGCAGTTTCCGCAACCTACACAATGGCCGCTAGTGTCCGACCAGCCGTAGGCTATGCCAAGGTGGTGCTGATTTCTGTGGGTTTTGTGCCACTGGTCTTGGCGGCGGTTTTCCTGCTTCTCACGGGCCTAGAGAAACCACTGAGTATAGTTTATCCGCCTCGGCCGAAGATTGGTCTGGTTCTATTCTCGGTATTCCTGGTGGCGCTTGGATGGTTTGCTCATAGGCCACCCCGGCCATCGGTCATGATTACCGATCCGGCGGGCGAGTCCGTCGTGGGCAGCGATGTCATCATCAAAGGAACTGCCAGCGATATGGACGCTGAGATATGGGTAATTGTGCACCCCATGAGAACCAGGGGGTATTGGGTGCAGTCGAAAACGGCAGTCAGTGAGGATCATACGTGGGCGGAGTTGGCCTGCTTTGGAGCCCCTGATGATTTCCAGATCACGGCTGTTGCAGATCCAGTGGAGGTATTGGAGGCGGGGCAGGAAATGGATCATTGGCCGGAGGCCAAGGCCAAGTCCCCGATCGTGATGGTGGTGAGAGAAGCAGATTAGGCCCTTATATATGCCCTGCTATCGGTGGTATAGGTAATCTCATGCGCTGCCCTCAAATATAATGATAACATGTGTGAGCCTTTGTGCCCTTGATTCCCGATCATTCTTCCAGAGCTTCTCCAGAAGAATCACTGCTTGGTAGATGGGGATCAGGGGTCTTTTCAGTCTATGTCTCGGTATCTGAGACCATGGGTCTGAGAGTGACATTCACAGGACTCTATTGTCCAGAGTACTGCCTCTGCTAAGGTCGGGTTTCAGGGTACCCCAAAACCCACAACCCACAACCCAAAACCTTTTTTCAACTGGGCAGCCGATTCTTCGTCTGCTTCTCGAGGGCCTTTTCGAGCTGCTCCATACTGACGTGGCCGGTCTTGACCAGCAGCGTCCCGAGCGGAATTGCTTCAAGGCCCTGCCGGTGAATCTCCATCTGCTTATTCAGGCAGTCCACGATCAGCTCCCTGGACGCCAGTCCCATCTCAACCAGTATCTCGCCAATCAGCTTATTATGCGGCAAAATGTCCCTCCCGTCACTCATCACTCATCACTCATCACGCATTCTTTGTAGAGCTTTGCCAACTGCCTCGTCACCTCCCCGGGCGCTTCCGCAAACGTCATATCGTCAATCGAGCGAATCGGCGCAAGCTCCCAGGTCGAGCTCGTCAGGAACGCCTCCTCTGCCGCAAGGAGTTCCTCGAAGGCGAAATGTCCCTCCACGACCTCGATCCCTTGCTCCCTGGCGATCTCCAGCACGATTCCCCGAGTGACCCCCGCCAGGATGCCGCAATCCAGCGAAGGCGTATACAGCACGCCATCTCGGATCCAGAACGCATTCGCCGACGTCGCCTCCGCCACATGACTCTTAGTATTCAGCATGATCGCATCGTTCACGCCCGCCTGCCTTGCCTCCCGCCGAGCCATGATCTTCCACAGCAGGCCCGTGTGCTTGATTCGGGTCAGCGGGCTCTGCTCATCACTTCGAAATGTAGACAGCCTGAGTATCAGCCCATTCCCGTAGTCAGGTTGAGCGTATGGCTTGCATAGGATCACCACTGTGGGACACGCCTGATCGAAATCATACCAGACTCCCCCCGTAGGCCCGCGAGTCACCGTGATCCGCAGATATGCATCCGAAAGGCTGTTCGCCTCCAGCGCCTCTCGAACCCATCGCCTGATCTGCTCGTGATCGGGCATCGGCAGGGAGATCATAGAGCACCCATTTGCCATTCGATTCAGGTGGGCATCCAGCATGAACGGCTTGCCCGCATAAACCCTGATCGTCTCGAATATGCCATCGCCGTACAGCAATCCCCTGTCGAGCGGCGAGACGGTCGCTTCGGCGGCGGGAACGAGCCGCCCATTGACGGATATCCGGCCCCACGAATCAATCACATCTGACATCCCAGCACCTCCAAGAACGCGCGTCCCTTGTCCAGCGTCTCCTGATACTCCGCCTCGGGGTCCGAGTCGGCGACGATTCCCCCGCCCACGTGAAAATGGCACATGCCGTCCTTCACAACCGCCGTCCGTATGGCGATATTCAGGTTCACCGATCCATCGAATCCCAGGCATCCGATCGAGCCGGTGTAGACCCCTCGCCGAACGGGTTCCAATTCGGCGATGATCTCCATCACCCGAATCTTCGGCGCCCCAGTGATCGAGCCGCCTGGGAAAGTGGCAGTCAATAGATCAACCGCATCACAATCGTCCCTCAGTCGCCCGGTGACCGTCGAAACCAGATGATGAACCGTCGGATAGCTCTCGATCATGGCCAACTCAGGCACACTCACCGATCCAAACTCGCACACCCGTCCCAAGTCATTCCGCTCCAGGTCAACGATCATGATATTCTCCGCCATGTCCTTCGCGCTCGACTCCAATTCCTGCGCAAGGCGACGGTCCTCCGCAGGATCAGCGCTTCTCGGGCGAGTTCCTTTGATCGGCCTGGTAGTTACTACGCGGCTGATCGGGTCGAAAGTGAGGAAACACTCCGGCGACGAGCTGATAATCTGGAAGTCGCCCGCATTGATGTACGCCGCATACGGCGCGGGATTACGCTCCCTCAGGAGAAGGTATAGCTCCCAGGGGTCCATCTCCATCCGCACGCTGAATCTCTGCGAGAGATTGACCTGGTACACATCCCCGGCGGCGATGTGTTCCTTCACCCGTTCGACGGCTTGAATGTAGTCGGGTTTGCTGAAACTCGATATCAGGTCGGCCTTTGCAGGCGTGTTCCCGATGGAGTAGCCGGCGGTATGCGGATGATGGTCGAAGACGATCGCCTTGTCATAGAGCCCCAGCCAGTGATCCGGCAGCCCGATATCATCCGCCGTACTGATCGGCGAATCCTCCAGGAACCGATGAAGCTCATATCCCAGATAGCCGACCGCTCCTCCCGAACCGCGGCGCGCCAATGCCTCTTTCAATGCGTCGAACGGCGAACCGGAGTCCAGGACCTCGAACGGCTCAGTGTATATTGCCGAATATCCGCCGCCGGACTGACTCTCCAGCAGCACCGACCCCGGCTCGTGAGCGACCTCAGTGAATGCCTCCACTGGCTCAACCCATTCGGGGGTTCTCTTCTTCAATTCGCAATCTGCAATCTGCAATTTGAAATTGCCTCAACTCCCACACTCAGAATAACGTGGGTTTCGGCTGCTCCTTCTTCGCCTCAATAACTTTTGCCCTCGCCGCCGAGATATCAGTCACCAGCGATGCTCTCGCCGCCTCGAACTCTTCACCATGCTGCCGCAGGACGTACGCCGGATGCAGCGCCGCCATTGCATACCTGGCGTAAGGCGATTCGAACCATACCCCTCGCTCTTTCGTCATCTTGAAGTCCTTGTGGATGATCTGGTTCGCGGCCGGCGCTCCCAGGCACAGGATCACGAGCGGCTTCATGATGTCCAACTGCTGCTGAAGCCAGGGCAGACAAGCAGCGATCTCTCCCGAGCTCGGCGGCCGATTGCGAACACTTTCGCCCTCGATTATGCTTGCACGGCACTTCAGCACATTGCAGATATAGATATGCTTCCGCGTAATCCCGTTCTCGCGCAGAGCCTGATCGAGAAGCTGTCCGGCCCGGCCCACGAACGGCCTGCCGGTTGCA
>DASRZD010000581.1:0-5678 GCA_035686805.1 Armatimonadota bacterium | reverse complement strand
TTCGGTGGTCATCCATGGCGGATACTAGGTCTTGACTCAGAGGACGGATCTTGCTAGTATACCAGCTGAAGTACAGCTTGGTAACTATGGAAATCGCGGCTTTCTATGGAGGAAAAGGACATGGATCGACCCTCTACTATACGACTCATTGCCGCCTCTGATAATGCACGAGGCGACCTCTTAACAAGGTTGATGAAGGACCTCTTCTTTGCGCTAGGATATGATGATCTGCGTCTGAACATTGGCCAAACGGGCAGGGAGTTGGACATCAGAGGGCAGCACCGACTCGAACCACGGCAACTTGTAGCCGAATGTAAAGGCGGCATTGGAAAGACCGGCGGAGCGGACTTGAATAAGTTTTACGGAGTACTGACTCGTGAGAGAACAAAGGATATTTCCATCCCGATTAGCGGCTACTTTGTCTCACTGTCCGGCTTCACGGAGACAGGCATCGAGCAGGAAAAGGAGACAGATGACAGTCGAGTCATTCTGCTGGATGCTGAGCGCGTGATTACGGAGTTGGAGAGAAGTAGGGTGCTTGTAAACCTTGTCCAAGCGGCCGAACGTGCAGGGCAGTGCGCTCAGCTTGCTGGGTTGGAGGATGCAGCGGTAGATGGCGTTGATCTGATTGGGCACGACTGTGGATACGTGTGGGCGATATACTACTCGATGGGGAAGCAACGCACGCATTATTCACTCATCCATGCAGATGGCACACCTCTGGCCGAAGCGGTGGCAATAGAGATCGGAACGATTGGTAACAGATCGAATCTAATCTTTAGAGACATGCAGTACCTGCCGCCAGCAAGGACTACCCCCGGTTCCAGAGCGCTAGCTATGGAGGCGACGGAGCGCTATCAACGCTGGCTTGAACAGGAATGCGGCTTCATCCAACTGGATGGACTGCCAGCTGATACTGACCTGAGTGCCACACGTTTGAAGCTTGAACGGCTGTATGTACCGATGAAGGCCGTCGATCAAGTCGAGCCAGCCAGCCCTGACTCAGTAGACGTTGGCCACGCGAAGACTATTTCCATCGGCAACATCATGACTAGCACTCATCGGCTTGCTCTCTTGGCAGTACCAGGGGGTGGAAAGAGCACTCTGATAAAACGCCTTGCTATTGCCTTTGCATTCCCAGAACGAAGGACCGAGGTACCGGACGATCTTCCTCAAGGGGACTTCCTTCCGTTGATATTGCGTTGCCGGGACTTGCGAGATCGAGCACGTCGGCCGCTATTGGAATTGCTTCACGACTCCCTTCTACATGCTGGCATGACGGCAGATGAGGCAACCGCCTTTGAGGCTTTGGTTCATGAGGCTCTTCGAGATGGACGTGCATTCCTGCTGATAGACGGTCTCGATGAGATCTCGGAGGAAAGCGCACGGTGCAGTTTTACCGAGCATTTGCGTTCCTTCCTGGCGATGTTTCCGAGAGTACGGCTGGTCGTTACATCGAGAGAGGCCGGTTTTAGACTAGTAGCGGGTGTTGTCGCCAGCACTTGCAGATGTGCGAAGCTAGCACCACTTGACGAGGGTGATGTTCATCAGTTATGCGGGCGATGGCATCGTGAAGTTGTTGGCGACAGTGAAAGAGTTCAAGCTGAAGCTGCGGAGTTGGCAAGCACTATATGGAACAATGGCCGAATTAGGCCGCTGGCTGAGAATCCGTTGTTATTGACGACATTGCTGGTTGTCAAGCGCTGGATTGGAGAACTGCCTCGCAGCAGAACGGCACTGTACAGGGAGGCAATCCGAGTTCTTATTCGCACCTGGAACGTCGAGGGCTATGACCCTCTGGACGAGGAGGAGACTCTCACGCAATTGTCATTTGTGGCGTGCGCAATGATGGAGGAGGGAACCCAACAGATTGCCTACAGACCCCTTCTGAAGCTGTTAAACGAGGCAAGGCGCGAGTTGGAGCCGGAACTGCACTTTGCCCAGATATCACCCGCAGACTTCATAAAGCGCATTGAGTACAGAAGCAGCCTCCTCATGCAAACGGGTCACAACAGGGCAGATGGGGAACTGCAGCCGGTGTATGAGTTTAGGCATCTAACGTTCCAAGAATACCTTGCAGCTAGAGGTTATGTGGAAGAGCAATACAGAGGGCGTGACAGGAATGACAGCCTTGCCGATCTGCTACAACCACATTTCCAAGACGAGCGCTGGCAAGAGGTCATTCCTCTTGCTGTGGTGTTGGCCAGTCGGAGAGCAGAGGAAACGATTAGGCGACTGACCATGGTTTGCCAACAGTCACACGACCCCGAGGCAGACTCTATCCCTCCTGCCAATCCAGTAATGCTGCTGTTCCGCTGCCTGCTTGACGAAGTGCAGGTCAGTCCATCTACACTTCGGGCCGCCTTGCATGAGGTAGGTTGGCTCAGTGCTGACACGCTCCTGTATTCTCAGACCAGCCAATTGCTGCCAACAAAGTTTGGGCATCTATTGCAGGAAGTTAGCGAAAACGCATATATGTCTTCTAGCGATGGATGGGACAGGTATGCGTATATACTAGCTGAATGTGCGGATTATGAGTATGCGAGTGACGGCACGGAAATATCCGAGGATGTCGCCGCGAAGCTTAGGGACGGATTGGACAGCCGAGTTACTAAGGTGCAGGTTAGAGCGGCTCTCTGCTGTGCTCTAGTGGCATTCCGCACTTACGCGAAAAAGGACAATGAGGTCAGCGGCTTGTTTACCCAGCTACGAGAAAGATTAGTACACATGCTCCGGCAGGACAATGATAAGGTACGATTGGCTGCAAGTTGGGCACTTGCTTGGATAGGTGAAAGGAGACTGTGCAACACCGGGCTGGAAAGGGCCGCCCTACTTTCCGTGTATAGTGCGTGGCGAAATTCCAAAGTGACCAGGGTACAGAAATACGCGGCATGGGCTTTCTCTGCTCAGCCATTACTACACAGGGATGCTTTTGGTGACGAGGACTGGGGGGACACCGCCGGTTTGAATGACCGGGCGACAGTAGATAGACATTGGCCGCATCTTGCTCGGGCAATCCTGGCAGTCCAGTTCTATCGTCGTGTCCCCTTTAGCGACTCAGAGTTGGCTGGCCAGCTTAAGAAGTTATCCCCCGCCTTCGAACGTGACAAGCCCACAGTCGTTGAAATGTTGGAAAACCTGGGGCCGTCAGGCCAAAAGGTTCTGCAGGAATGGCAACGCAAATCTGAAGAATCGATCGCTGAGCTTGGCTTGAAAGCAAGCAATCTGCCGCCCAAACGCATCTTGAGTTGAGCGAGCCCACTCTTCCCATTGTTCCCGTGCGTGGTGGGTCGAAGTGAGCACATGCGATAGGAACTCCCGCCTCGGGCGTCTAACTCTCCCTTGACATGCATCTCTCCATTCCTAATCGGCGGATATTGGCGTTTGTCGGCGGTTTGGTACTTCTCCTCTGCCTGGGTGGGTGCAGGCATGCGGCAGAGGAAGACACGGGAGTCATCCACCTCGAGTTCTGGAACGGGTTTACCGGGCCGGATGGGAAGACGATGGAGAAGATCGTCCGGCGGTTCAATGACTCGCACAAGGACCCCGACGGATCGGGGCAGGCTATCAAGGTCCGCATGCAGATCATCCCCTGGAGCACGTATTACGACAAGGTCACCCTGAGCCTGGCATACGGTGGAGCACCGGATGTCTTCATCCTCCATGCCGACCGACTCCCGGAATATGCCGATGTCAATGCCGTCATCACGGTTGACGATCTCCTGAAGACCGGCGGGCTCGATCCCAACGACTTCGCCCCTCGGGCGTGGAAGGCGGCTCAGTGGAAGGGGCGGCAGTACGCGATCCCCCTCGACTGCCATCCCCAGGCGCTCTATTACAATACCGATTTGTTCAAGAAGGCCGGGATCGCCCATCCGCCGACGAACCTTGCCGAGTTCCTGGAGGACGGCAAGAAGCTCACCAAGGACACGGACGGCGACGGCAAGATTGACCAGTGGGGGTTCGCATTCACCTGGATGCGGAACAACGCGCACACATTCCTTTCCCAATTCGACAGCGGCTGGCTCACGAGCGACGGCCGGCATTCCGATCTGACCAGCGCCAATGCCCGCGAGGCCTTCCAGCTCATGAGCGACATCATCTACAAGTACAAGGTCTGCCCCGCCCCCGAAGGCGAGGATGCGTGGATCGGCTTCCGAACCGGCAAGGTCGCGATGGCGATCGAGGGAATCTATATGATCTCAAGCGTCGAGGAGCAGGAAGGCCTGAAGTTCGCCGGCGCGCCGTGCCCGGTCTTCGGGCGGCATCCCGGCGTGTGGGGGAACTCGCACATGATGTGCATGCCCAGGGGGATCTCGCCCGAGCACCGGAGGGCCGCACGGACGTTCATGAAGTTCCTCTCCGACAACAGCCTGGATTGGGCGAAGGGCGGGCAAGTCCCCGTGCGCAAGAGCATCCTCGCGACGCCCGAGTTCCGCAAGCTCCCGGTGCAATATGAGTTCAGCAAGGAGCTGCCATACGTCGTCTATTCGCCGCCCTCGACCTCGCTCAACCAGATTCTCCCGTTCTGCGATGCGGCGGTCGAGGCGATCCTGAACAAGATCAAGCCGATGAACGAGGCCCTGGCGGAAGCGGCACGGCGGACGAACGCTGTATTGGAAAGACAGTAGCAAATGGTCGATGGTCAAGGGTCCATGGTCAATGGCAGAATGGTTGGATGGTTGATGGTTGATGAGGCGGAATGAAGGTTTGGAATAGAAACAAATATGCGGCGATGTTCCTGCTGCCGTACGGCGTGCTGTTCATGGTTTTCGTCGTGTCGCCGGTGATCTATGGGTTCGTGGTCAGCCTGCACAAGTGGTACATCCTCGCGCCTCATCCGACCTTCGTGGGGCTAGCGAACTACTCGGCGGTCGTGAAGGATGACCTCTTCCGAACCGCCTTCCTGCGGACGGGGTATTTCGTGTTGATGGTCGTCCCGCTGGGCAACGCGCTTTCCCTGCTGATGGCGGTCGGCCTGAACCAGAATTACCGGGGCACGACCCTCTACAAGGTCGCCTTTTACCTTCCCGTGCTGACGTCGGTCTCGGTGGTGGCGATCCTCTGGCGATGGCTCTACAGCACGCAGTTCGGGCTGCTGAACTACTACCTGGGGAAGGCCGGCCTGGGGAGCGTTAACTGGCTCACGAGTGTCGCGACCGCCATGCCGGCGATTGCGATCCTTTCGATTTGGTGGGGCGCGGGCGGCAATATGCTGATCTACCTTGCGGGCCTTAAGAACATACCGAGGGAACTCCTGGAGGCGGCGGAAATTGACGGCGCGAGCCCCATACAGCGGTTTGGGGCGGTGACCTGGCCCTTGCTGAAGCCGACGACGCTCTTCTGCGTGGTGATGTCAATCATCGCCAGCTCGCAGGTCTTCGGGCAGACATACATCCTCACGGGCGGCGGGCCGTATTACTCGACGCTGACCGTGATCCTGTACATGTACCAGCAGGGCTTCGGGCTGTATCAACTAGGCTATGCGGCGGCGGTCGGGTATGTGCTGTTCCTGGCGGTGCTGGTGTTCGCGGTCCTGCAGTTCAAGCTGCTGGCATATCAGAGGTAGAATGCCCAACACGGAGTACACGGAGGATTTGGGAAAGGGGCGGATAGATCGGTCTGGGTAGGCTTTCCTGGTTGAGTGGATAAGACGGGGAATAAGGGTACTGCGGTCA
>DASRZD010000580.1:0-4143 GCA_035686805.1 Armatimonadota bacterium | reverse complement strand
CTATCTGATCGGATTCGTGGCAGGCGCGTACGTCGCAGGATGGGCTTTCGAGCGCCTGAGAAAGACGAACTTCGCGGCGTGGGTCGGCGGAATCTCGGGGATAGCGGCGATCTATCTCCCGGGAGCTTTGTGGCTCGCGGTATGGCTGACAGTCACGACCTCGCATCCGTTCACGAAGTGCATCGGATCGGCAGTTACACTCGGGATCGTCCCGTTCATCGGCGTGGACGTTATCAAGGCGGCGATAGCCGCGTCCCTAGTGAGAAAATGGCAGTAGGACTCACACACTCCTAGAACTTGTGCGTCAACTCGGTCTGCGAGAGATCCTCGATCTTCAAGACCTCCGCGGGGATTTCCTTGCCGCCTTGAGTGATCTTCGTTCCGCCGACTAGTACGGCCTTCTCCGTTATTTCACCCCTTGTACGCCCGTAGCCCGCGAAGGAGTCGCTTTCATAGTCCAGACGTGAGACCTTGCCTGGACCCGTCGCCTGTGTGAAGCAATCTACTCTCCCGCCGGCAAAACGGATGGCTATTCCCAAGGCGTTCGAAACCTCGAATGGAAAGACACTGCTGATCGGACATTTCGACCCGAGGGCGGTCGGATAGAGCACATACGCCATCACCGTCGGTCCGGACGCCTCTTTGGTGAAAACCGCAGTCGGCAGGGGTCGCATGGTGTACCCCGACTGGATGATCCATCCCTGAACGGTCGGCTTCTCTTGGCCCGAGATGACCTTCGCATCCAGCCCCACCGGGAAGATGCTTAGATTCGGGGAACAGACCGTCCCGCCGTCTATCTCTAGCTCGCCGTCATCAACGTGGAACATGCTCTCGTACTTGTGGGGCTTGTCGTCCGACGGATTGAGGAAATCCACGATCACCCAGTACTCCGGCTTGACGAAGAATATGTGCCGGGTATGCGTGACCTTCACCGCATTATCGGGTCCGTAGCCGTCGGAATAAGTCCCCACCGCATAGTCGAAGTCGTCGCTCGACGCCCACTTGTTCGGCAGCGGCTTGGAGAGGACGTAGTCCGCCCGATTCGGCAAACCCCTTCGATGCTGCTCCAGGCCGTCAACCATGATGGTGTTGTGCGCCCTAGTGGACAGGACATACTTCCTCCACTGAGAGCTGTCATACGGGTAACTGCCCGGATCCACGACTAGATACTTGCCATACGCGTAGAGCACGATGCTGAGCGCATCCTCATGCTGATGCCCATAGCCAAACGGCCCGGCGTCGAACAGGAGATAGAGGTCGTTCGGCTCCCATCCATTCCGCATGAGCAGATGGCCCGAGAACGGCAGCGCGATGGAGTCAAAGGACGGCTTTTGGCCCTCCTTGCCTCCGGTCGCCACCCACTCGAAGTCCTTGCGGTCCGGGAAGTACTTGAAGGCCCGCTCAAGCGTGATCCTGATGTTAATCCGCCCGGCATCATTGAGGCCCGGCAGCGTCCCATCGGGCATGGAGGCCTTGAGGTTGTACTCCCACATCTTCCCCAGCTTGGCGACGTAGTCTGCAGGCATGGGGACGTCATTTAGCTCGGCGATCTGATATGCCATGAGGAAGTTGTCCAGGCTTACCTGATGATAGCCGGTCGAAAGCTCGATTTGCGCGCCGTCCGGGTAGACCTGCTTGTCCAACTCGGCGTAGAGGCGGTCGGTGGCGGTCTTCCTCCACTCGGCGGATTCCTTGAGCTCGGGAAAAAGGACGCCCGTCGTCATGAGGCCGTTCGCCTCCATCGCGAGCCAGTTGCCGGTCGAGGGCCACTTCATGAGGTGGCGGGCATGCTCGGCAAACGACTTCACCATCAGGATAATCGCATCGTCGGTGAATGAGGGCGAGGTGATGAACCGGGAATATGCCTCGGGAAGCGTCTGCCCGGAGCGAATCCCCGCCTCGATGGTCCGCCAGGTGTACGAAGAGTTCCCCGAACTCATGACGGGCACATGACATCTGGTGACCCAATCGGTCATCTGAGCGACAAACTCCTTCGCGTACTTCTCCTCGCCGGTGTCCCAGTAGGCGCGTCCAAGGATCACCCAGGCGTGGTGCCGATTGAGCTGCCAGGGCCACTCCTTGTAGTCAATCGGATTCAGATTCCAGTCAATCTGATCACCGAACTGCTGCCAATGGCTCTGGCTGTACATCTCGTGCTTGAGGAATCGGTCGGCGTCAACGGTATTCACGCCCTCAGGCCGAGAGTCATGCTTCGGCCTTGCATGAGCGTCAAACTTCCACACGGGCTTCTGGCGGTGGCGGAAGTACTCCGCGAGCAGTTGCTTCGCAAGCTTGCCATTGCCTGATTCAATTGCCTCCCTCACGTTCTCCAATCCGGGATAATCCAGATTAAGCATGCCAAACAATTCCACGTCCGATATTCCCGGACTGGGAATATCGGTGAGCTTGAGGTCGGAGATGTGGATGACCGCCTCCGGATTCGGATGATTGCCCCAGCCCTCGGCGGTGAAGGTGATTCTGTCTATCTTGCTCCAAGTCGGCTGTCGGGAGACGGAGAACTCATTGAGCGGCATGACGAACTCCCGCCAGCCGGTCCAGTCAATGGTGATCCGCATGCTGAAGTAATCATCGCCCTCAGTCTCGGGCTTCTCGGAAGTCAAAATCAGCATGAAGTTGCTCTCGGTCGCCTTGGCTGAGTGAAGCGCGAACTCGACGCAGCTGAAAGCCCGCCAATCATAGGGGATGTCAGTCGTGCTGACGGATGGACTCTTGCCCTGATCCCACCTAATCGCCGGAGCGCCATTATAGGCAATCCCCGGCGCCCGCGCGCCCCCCTCCCAGCCGGAAAGCGATAGTGCCTGTGTATTCACCTCAGCCCTCCCAATGCTTGTCAGCGAAAGTATAAGCAATACCCATGCGTAACTTAGTTTCATGAACTTACCTCTCTTCAAGGCGATGGGGCGATGGGGCGAAAAAACCCCGGACCGTCTGACCCTCCCCCTTCGCTAGTATAGCATTTCAGTCAACTGCTTGATCTTGCCGGACGGGAGATCCATCACCCGAAGACTGCCCATTACCGTGAAGGCGAGTTTCCTCTCGTCATGTGACCACGCCGCCGCCGGTTCCCAGGAGCCTCCTCTGTCAGGCGCAAACTGGAATTCCCGGCGGTCTTTCCCGGCGATCAGCAGCATAGAGGTTGACCGCTCGCCTCGCTTAAACCAGACCGCACTCTTACCGCTTGGTGCAAGAAAAGCCTCGCCGCCAGGTGGAACTACAATGGGTTTGCCGATCAGCCTCAGCGTGTTTGAGGGCGGGACGATCCTGTACCAGGCAATACCGTCCTTCGTCTGCTGCATGACCCTGAAACTCCGACCGTCGGGATCCCATCTGAGGGCCTTTGTCGCCTTCATCCCCTTCACCAGTCGAGTGAATCCTGTGCCATCCCTGTTGATCCAAGCAAGGTCACCTTTCGGCATGATGTATGCCAGGCCCTTCCCATTCGGATGCCAGACCGGATGAGTACCTCCTCCCGATGTGAGCCTTCGGCGCCCGCTTCCATCGCGGTTCAGGAGATAGATGTTCTGCCACTCGGAATACTCACCGAGCTTTTCCCAGGCAGCCATGTCATCCCCCGGTCCGATTGCCGCAACAGCCAATGTCTGCGAATCAGGAGAGATTGCGGGAGCAATCCCTCCATGGAGACGGCTGAGCCTGGCCGCCATGGTGAGCGTGTAGGAGTTGACTAACGTCCTATTGGAGTCACTCCTGACGTTCGAAATGAGAGACGCCTTGCCATTATTGGGATTGAAACTCCATGTTCGGATGTAGTCAAACGCCATGTCTCTGGTCTGGAACCTGAGGCGGCCCTGTCTCCACTGAGGGTTTCCGATATCCTCCTCAAGCATTGATATGCAGGGCAGACCCGCGCCCTTGTTCCAGACAGTCGGGCCGACTTCCCCATTCTCGCTGATCAAGGTGACGAAGTCCCAGCCGGTCGCCGCGAAACTGCTGCTGCCCTTTCGACTGACTTGCGTAAGCCGACCCACTACCGGCTTGCTTTCGCTAGTCCTCAGATCCCAGACGACCACTCCATGACTATCGCAATAACCACGTTCGAAAACTAAATACCTTCCATTCCCCGAAAAAACCGGATTCCCGTCTACCTTGCCGGCTTCCCAGGCG
>DASRZD010000579.1:0-2267 GCA_035686805.1 Armatimonadota bacterium | reverse complement strand
CGAGCCGACAGCCGCACCGCCGAAGATCCCGAGCTGGCCCCCGGTGGAGTACAAGGGGGTGGAACGCTCCCCCGAATGGCTCGAAGCCGCCTACCAGCTCAACCGCTCCCGGATCGCCATGCTCGACGACGAGACCGCCGTCCACCTCGACGCCCCCATGCCCAACCCATACTTGACCAAGCCCCGCGTCGGAAAGGTGATCAAATCCGGCGATGGTTGTTTCACGGTGTGCGAGGATGCCGACGGGACGAAGTTCACCGGGCGCTTCACCAAGTACTACGATTCAACATTTCGCAAACCCGCGCCCGGCATGCCGATCCTCATCAAAGGCCGAAGCACCATCCTCCCCTGCCAGCCCGTCCCCATCACCCGCCTCCAGTTCGCCGCAGCCCTCCAGGCAGGCCTCCAGCTCTCCTGGAAGGGCCTCTGCGAGATCTGCTACGGGACAGGCGAGCGACGCAGCAGGACCCAGCTCTATCCCTACCGCTGCCCCGCCTGCAACGGCACAGGCAAGGTGGACGTGAGCATGGAGCCCTAAAGCAGCGTCAAGGCCCCCACCACCGCACCGATAATGAAAATCCCAATTGTCAAGCATCCTGACGGCTCCGAAGCTTTCTCCCGACCGAGAAACTCCGCCTGACCAGGCGCTATGGGCCCCCGTACAAGGATGTTGAGCCCCAAAGTCGGTTTTCCAGGGCTTCCGCCCGTGACCTCTGCCACGGATACCTCGTATCGGCAGCCATCATCCATCCTCGGGCCAACCTCGCTCGCTAGTTCACGCTTCAAGTAACCAAGCTGCTGGCGATTCGCCCTCAGCACCCGAATCGCATTAGGGTCGTGTGGGTTCCCCTTCTCCTTGGCGAACACCAGTGATTCACCAGGGATGCATTCTGAAATGGCCTCCTGTCGGCTTGAGCCATCTGCATTCCGATGCGAGACGCCGACGATCTTCGTGAAGAAGCCTGTCATGATCCTACATCCCTAGCCAAAAGGAATGCCAGGACAGATCCCCGTTCTTCCGGCGCAAGCCGGGCCAGTCGTCTCAAGAGACCAACCACGTCCGTAAGATGCCCTATTTCGGTCGCAACTTCGACGAGTTCATTCAGAAGGGCTTCCGAACGGCTTCGGTACTCCGAACCTGCTTCCTCGACGGCCGGCTCGCCCTCGGACACACCGCCGAGAAGCGCGTACCGAATCGCCTCGAGCTGATCCCAGTTCGGAGCCCCAATCAACCCCTTTCGCAGCCGGCCCACCTGCGCGTGCGATACCAGGTCACCAGTCCGGCGGCTGATCTCGCGATCAGATAGCTCCGTGCTCGCGAGCAACCTTTCCACTTCGCCTTTCAGGCGCTGCAAGGGGTTCACGGCCGACTCCTTCGGATAAACGCCCCGCGCCACACTCATGATACACCGCGGAACGAAAAGGTCAAGATTTTTCCCTGAAAATCTCTTGACGTGCTGCCTCAGACCTGTTACACTCTGGCGCGGTATCGTTCCATAGAGGAGCCAAAGATGCCCGCTGAGACAAAAGCCGAGCCTGCGGAGCAGGCCCTGAAACCCCTCGGAACCTACATCAGCCGCGAAGCCCACGAGAAGCTTCAGCGGCTTCAAACCACGATGGCTGCCAGGCAGCGGCCAGTCCGAGTGCGCAAGCTCAGCCAAGGCGAGGTTCTGACGAGCCTCATCCTGGCTGCCGATGAGACGACCCTCTGACAACGGGGGGCTTCCAGTGCGGATTCCCCGACATTCCCCGAGCCCACACGCCGCGGCCAGCCGCACCGCACCGAGGCCGCCGTTTCTCCTGAAAGGAGAACGCCGTGTTTGAACTGGGTTCGATCGTGCGTGATAAGATCACCGGTTTCGAGGGCATTGCCGTCGGGTACATGCGGTGGCATAACGGCTGCAACCGCTACGCCATCCAGTCCCAGACGCTCCACGAGGGGAAGCCCATCGAGCATCAGTGGTTCGACGACGTCCAGGTCGAACTGGTGAAGCTGGCGGAAGTGCACAAGCCGAAAGGGCTGCGCGGTGGGCCTCTGACCAATCCGCGCCGCAGCCATAGCAGCCCGACGTGGTGAGCCGCCCCGAGGCCGCCGTTTCTCCTGAAAGGAGTTGACCATGTCCCGATTGTGGCCGATCGTTGATGGCCGTCGCGTGCCCTGGGAGCAACTGACGGGCATCCCCAACCCTGCCGACGCGCCCATTGCCTTCCTTCGGGCCGCTGCCCGCTCCGCGCTCGCTGTTGACGAGCAGATCGAGGCGGTAGAG
>DASRZD010000578.1:0-18898 GCA_035686805.1 Armatimonadota bacterium | reverse complement strand
ACCATCCTTTTGCCCGTGCTTCCTGAAGGAGGTTTTTCATCTCGTCTTGGCTTAGCTCACCCCAGTATATTGGCTTAGACAGGAAGTTTGGGATGCCGTCAACCAAACTCCAGGTTTGACCGCATTTGGAGCAGGCAAACGCATCCTCGTTCTTGCCGAGGATGGATCCGCATGATGTGCATTTGTACTCCAGCTTCTTCAAGGCTGCAACCTCCAATCCTACGCTCTTATCATGGAAGTCATTCGCTCCCAGTAATGACAATAAAGCAGCAGATCCTTTCGGCGTATCTTGAATACCTCTAGAGGAGATAATCCAGAGACCTTATGAAATGCTATCAATGCAAAGATTGCGGAGGCAGTGTATGCAATTGTTGATGCTACCGCCGCTCCGGCAATGCCCCAGCGAGGAATCAAGGCTATGTCAAGGATGATAGTAAACGCCAATCCCACCAATGACGAATATGCTGTAAAGATCGGCTTACCTCTTCCTGCCAGGTCCACGTATAGAATGCGGCATATGTTCATCATTATGACCCCCGGCAGGAGCAAAAAGAAGGGTCGTATAGCCGGCAGGAAGGCAGGCGTATATAGAAAGCTGACCAAGGGTTTTGCTGCGACCAGCATGACCCCCCCTGCGACCAAGCTAATCATGATGACATGCCGACATACAACAGCCGTCGTAATGTTACCATACTTGCTGTCGGCGGCTATCCGGGGCAGCAGAGCCGTTCGTACCGAGTCCGAAACGCTAAACAGGAGTTCGGCGAAACTCACCGCAACAGAGTAATATCCCAGTCCCGCCGTACCCACAAAGAAGTTGATGATGAAGCGGTCCAACCGGTAGTTCAGATGCATGGTGATGTGAGACAAATAGGAACGCCAGCCAAACCCTAGCAAGTCCTTGACGAGCCCAGGGTTGATTCGGGCTTCACAGCCTTCCAGCCTCCAAACCAGAAGCCCTGTGAGGACTCCCGCGACAGTGTATGACAGCAGCATGGCCAGTACACCGCCCTTGACGCCCATTCTCAAGGAGACAAGGAAGATAAACGTGAGCGTGCACATCAGTACACCTTGAGCAACCAGAATAATGCTGGAGTACATGATATGCAGACGGCCTATCAGGATTGAGTTTAGCCCGAAGTTCCAAACTATGTAGACAAGTGTGGCTGCCAGAGCCAATACCAGAAGCTCGGGTGTCATCGACTTGAGAACTGTGGCTTGAAGGGAATCTTTAAAGAGCCAGACAATGACTACTCCAGCTCCCCCGAGGACCAAGCTAAGGCAGAATACACTACAAAAGAACTCTGACGGGCGATGTTTCTTCTGATTCATGAAATAAGGGATAGCTACAGACATCCCGATACTAGCCGCCAGACCCAGGAGTACCGGGATCATCGTAGCCAGCACATACAGACCTTTGCCTGACGGACCTAAGACCCTGGCAGTGACGACACCCACTACCGCCATCAGTAAGATCGAGATGCCTTTGGTTAGGAAGATCTGGACGCTCTGTTTGGCTAATCCCATGCACAACCGCCTATATCGTGTGATGAGGCCTGCCGAGTATCACTCAACTCGACACCAGACGCTGAAACATGTCTTCAAGATGCCGCACCATAGTTTCCTTGGAAAAACGATCTTCTACTCGGCGCCGACCTGCCTGTCCCATCTCCCTGGCCTTGTCTGGATTGTTCGCAAGCTGCAACACCCGCTTGGCAAGGGCATCGGCATCGCCCGCAGGTGCCAGAAATCCCGTTTTCTCTTCTACCACCAGTTCATCAATGCTGCCAACGTTCGTAGATGCCACCGGAGACTGGTTGCCAGGGCTTCGAGGAGGCATGATGAGCCTTCGATCTGTCGAACGACTCCAGAAGGTTCGCAAGAACCCTCTCTGCCCCACCGACAACGAACTGGTGCTCGAGGAACATCACGCGGACGGGCCTTTTCATCCCTGAGCTTCCTGCGCCTGAAACCATTCCACCATCTTCAAGATGCCCTTCTGAAGTGGGACCCGTGGCTCAAAACCAGCTTTGCGAATCTTTGTCATGTCCGCCATCAAGCGCGTGATGTCACCTTTCCAGCTCTGGCCGGTATAGTGTACCTGAGCGCCGTTGAGGTTCAAAGTGTCCAGCAACAGGGTCACCAAGTCTCGAATGCTTATTGGGTTCCCGCCCGCAACGTTGTATGCCTGGCCGAGCATGGCGTCATCCTCGGCGGCACTAATGATGGCTTCCGCCGTATCGCTCACGTAGGAGTAGTCGCGTATCTGCGTACCGTCGCCCAGCACCTCGAGCTCATGCGGATTGTTTCGGAGCTTGCGAAGGAGATCGGCCATAACGTATCGGGGCTGGCGAGGGCCGTAGGTGTTGAAGATGCGTATGGGTACAAACCCCAGGCCGAACATTTCCAGATACATGAAGCCTTCCCGCTCGCCTGCCAGCTTGGAAAGCCCGTACAACGAGCAGGGCTCGAGGGGATGCGACTCGTCCATGGGCACGTATTTCGGCTCGCCGTAGACCGCAGCGGAGGAGGCATAGATCACCTTTCCCACTCCATGCAGTCGGGCCGCCTCCAGCACGTTGAACGTCCCCAGCGCGTTTGATTCGAAATCATATCGGGGATTCTCTAGCGAGTACGGAACACTGGCATTGGCCGCGAGATGGAAGATGACCTCCTGTCCTTCGACCGCATGCATCACTGCATCTGCGTCCCTCAAGTCGGCCTGGATAAACCGAAGGTGCTCCATCACAGCGGATAGGTTTTCCAGTTTGCCGGCCTGCAGATTATCGAACGCCGTGACAGCCGTACCCCTTGCCACGAGTGCATCCACCACATGAGACGGGATGAACCCCGCCCCGCCAGTCACGAGAACTCGTTTATCTTTCCAGTTCATAATTCCTCCGCATCTTCATGATCTCCAACATTCGATTACTTTCCGATAGACCTCCAGGTGGGTTCTTGCGACTTCTGGGGCGGAGTACTCAGCTTCCGCCACTTCCCGCCCAGCTCTTCCCATCGACGCTCGGAGCTCCCGATCTTCGAGGAGAAGCTGGATCTTATCGGCGAGGCTAGTCGGATTTCCATACTCCGCCAGAAAGCCCGTCTTGCCGTCCCGGATGACATAAGGGATGCCCGCAGAGTCTGTGCCCACACACGGCTTGCCTGCAGCCATTGCCTGCACCAATACTGTGGGCAGTGATTCCTCCAGAGATGGCAATACCAGTAAAGAGCACTCCCCGTAGAGCTCTTTCAGGCGCTGCTCCTCCACAGTGTCGAGCCATTCGATGTAATCATGAAGATGGCTCTTATCAACGCAGTCCAGCAGGGACGCGTGGTAATCAGCTTCGACGGTCTTGCCGACGAGAGAGATGCGAAACTTCACTCCCCGCTCCTTCAGGATACTCGCCGCTTGGACTAGATACAATACGCCCTTCCTGGGAGTAAGCCACCCTACGAATAGTATCGAGCCGGGCACTTCACGGTTGGGAATGTTGAAATAGCTGTCGTCCAGAGCATTGGCGACTTTGTACGCGCGTGCTCGAGTATACGGACGCACACAGGAGAGCACATAGTCGTTGCAAAAAATGATATCATGAGCAACCTTGTAGGCCCGTTTTTCATACCACGCCTCCAGGGGACTTCTCAGCTTCCCCCTGAGAGTAGAACGCATCTTTGCCTCTTTGGCGATCATCCCATGGGGCGTCATTATCCATGGAATCCCCGATCCCCAGACGCACGGCGGATAGTGCGTCGAGCCATGAATATGGATGATATCGGGCTTGATCTCTCTAAGTACCTTGCTCAATCTCCGCCGGTCCACAGAGTAGAAAGTGAGACCGCCGAGCGTACGGTTGGATGGCACATAATGCTCGTACACTCGTCCGCAGACTTCATGCCGAGAGGCTTCCAATCCCTGGACGAAGGTAAGCGCATGCACCTCCACGTCGGGCAGTTTGGAGAGAGCATCTGCCAGTCGCCAGGTGACGGCCGATACACCGCCGATGATATTATTCTTGTCCATAGGATAGTGTCCCAGAACTGCAACTCTCATTGTATTCTCCCTTCGCAAGGCTATGCCGGTTTTCCTTCATCTATCGAAGACCTACTGCCCACCAGGTATCGCCTCTTCAGTCGTTTCGGGTCCTCCTCCAGGGCGGTTTCCTCTGTCCGTGAGGATCTCACTACGCTGTACTGAACGCATATTAAAGCCAACAATGCCCAAAACAAGTACTCAGTATAGCGGAAGAATCTCATATCGATGACCATAGCCGTCACAAAATAGCAGACTGTCGCGGCGCCAATTGTGCCGACAAGTTCCCTGCCGCCAACCAATGGGTTCCCTGAGGCGCGGGCGTACGTGGCAACCCAATATCGCGACAATATGGCAAAGATCAGAAGGTACGGTATGGCTCCCAATAATCCGACCTCGACAAGGATGGTCAAGAAAGTGTTATGCGACGTTGGTCCAACATATCCTTCAATGCCTGGAACATATACAGGGTAAGACCATTTGTAGAAGTCGAAGTTGTTTATCCCAAAACCGAAGACCGGTTTGTCTTTAATCATTTCCATAGTATTACGAGCGACAAGCATGCGTTGGTCTATAGTCGATTGCCTCATGACGCGCTCTTCGAAGATTGGGGAGCGCTGTATGATGGGCAAAAATAGCGCCAATACAACAACACCAGCGGTAATCCACGCAAACAAGACCTTACGCTTCCCTTCATAGACCGCAGCCAATACAAGCAGCGCCAGAGCCGGTGACAGCCATGCGGATCGAGTAAATGTCATCACTTCGCCAACTCCACTGCCAATAATCCCCAGCAGATAAAGCAACCGCTTTGCCGGGGCTTTGGATTGGAAGAATAAGTAAACAAAGATTACAAGACACACACCCAGCGTGGCGCCATAAACTGCAGGACCCTTAAGAGGGCCCTGTGCGCGGTTGACATCCTGCCACCCAAGTTGTTGCGTCTCGGTGAACCAGCTCTTGCCGGTAAAGTGCTCAAAAACACCAATTGGGACAAGATAAACAGCAATAATGGCCATGGCAACAAGGACTAATCGTATTCTCCTGGTATCATCAACCAGGTTGCGGACAATGTAGAAGGTTGCAAAAGCATATAGGTAGTGGTTCACATATGCCCGTGTTGCTTGAACCGTTTCCTGGGTTTTGACATCTTGGGTGAATTCTGCAATGTTGCCCATCGTTATGCGGGTTAAGAGTAAGTTGACGCTACATATGATCACGAAGGCCCCAACTGCAAAATCTACAACGTCAACCTTGCCGACCTTGCCGACAGTCTTTCGTGAAAAGACCTTTCGTAGCACTATAGAAGCCAGAATTGCCGTTAAGGCAACACGGTCGAAAGTAAGATTGGGGATAGCTGATCCAAGCTCAAAACCCCTATTCTCGGCCAGTGGACCAACTACTATCCAGATTAGAAACGCTTCAAATGGTCTTATGATCGCAAATGGAAAGTACAGCAGCCCTAGCACAATACTTGCCATACGCACTGGAGATGCACCCAAAGTAATACCGAATGCTAGGAGTCCGCAAGCCGCCCATGCCGCCATCCACTGCCATGCTTCATGCCGGCCGAGGTACTTCCTGACCCGCCTTACAAGCCGCTTGACGGGCCGCCAGATATACTTCGTCAGAGCATACCACAGGACTGCAAAAATGTGCCCTGCAATACGGACCGCACGACGCCGGGCTAGCCAGCGAATAGGCCGGAGACGTCCGACAAACCGACCCAGCCGGAGAAGCTGAGCAATCATGAACTGGGTTATTCGACGTCCACGTCTTCTACGCATGGTGATACGGACTCGCTAGTAGCTCCACTTGTTCTTTCTGCCTCGGTTCAGTAGCTTTTGTCTTCCAGAAGCCTGTAATCCGTACCGAAGTAGCTGTTCAGTAGGACCCTGAAAGTATTCACGGGGCTTATGGAGTCATATAGGCCCTTGTCTCCGTCATTAGGGAAATGATAGGCGTTCAAGATGGCGTGGGTGACGTGCTTCTCTTGATCTCCTTCAGCATCGGGGGACAACACAAGCTCCGATCCTTTCTTCCTCAAAGCAGGCCGGTTGTACCGCGCGCCGTGGTCTCCCTGGATGATGATTATCGGCGGCGTCTCGGAATTGCTGAGGATGGACTCGATAATCCCCTGCAATCTCTTGTTCAGATACGTCAGTTGGTCAACATAGCGCTCGATATACTGGTCCGTGTCCAATCCTTTACCTTGCTGAGGATAGTTGCCTTCCTCATCGAACACGAATGGCGGATGCGGGACCGTGATATGCGCGAATACAAATACGGGTTTCCTGCCGCCGGGCATACGCTCAAGTTCGTCGAAGACATACAGATTGCTATTTCGGTTTGCCGTATAGCGCGATCCCAAGACAGCCAGCATCGAACTGCTGATCAACGTGCGGTCGAATTCACTTAGTTCGATCTTCGAGTTGTTCTTGAATACGTCCGCATACGGATTTCGGTTCGTCGTTCGCCATACAGAAGCAAAGAAAACGAAGGTGTAGCCTGCTTTTTGCAGAATGGCGCTCACTCGGCTGCGTTGATTCATCTCCCGCATCACATTGCGATTGGCAGACGCGATCCCGGCAGATTTCGTTAGCTTATCAAGATAACCGAAGTTCAAAGAAGAAGCCAGCGAATTGTACGTCGAATGGTAGTTGCTTGTGGCTTTCGAAGCTACGTAAAACCCTTTGCTCCGCAAATAACTCAGGAAAGCGGAATTATCATGATCGAAGTATTCGTTAAGAACGTCTTCCCTGGCATATTCGTCCACTATGAGGTAGTAGATATCAGGAAGCGGTTTTTTCACGTTGAGCACGGCTTGCGCCGCCTCCCTGGTAACGAACTTCTGCCAGCGCTGGCTGGGACGACTACTCCCACCTTGGTGCAACTGATGAGCGCCGATATTCAGCAGACTCATCGCCAGGAGACTTACAGCGGCGATATTGAGAAAGACTGTGGTATCAACGAGCTTTCGCCGGCTGCGGATGATCAGAAAAATGACGGCAAGAAACACACAATTCCATATCGGAAAGAGCACCAAGTTTCGGCCGACATAGATACCAAGAATCGATCTGCCTTCAAAAAAACCCTCCATAGCGTGACCGTAGGCAAAGAACATCACTAAACCTACTGAAGTCACCGCGGCTGCCTTCGTGGTATCCCTGATCACCGCCTTCAGAACCAGGAACACGATTGCAGTAAGCAGGACCACGGCTATGGCAGGCCTGAGTAGATCCACAAGAGACGCCTCATCCATATTCTGAGCGTACAGGAATATGATGGGATAAAGCGCGAACAGGAAGGGGTGGTATCTCGGGTTTCTCACTGGCTAATCCTCCTCATCAAGTAGATAATCCGCTCGGAATCACGAACTTGCTCCGATCTCAGGATCTCAAACAACGTCCCGAAATCTGCCTCAAAAGCTTCTTGTGTGTAGTGCGGAAAAACGTCCTCCCTGGTCGCGAGGAGCTTCTGCACCTTGGGATCTGTCTTTGGCACGAACTCAATGATCAGGTGAGAACATATGCCTGCTAGGAACTCTGCTATTCTGCCGAGTGGAACATTATTTGAAATCGCGAGGTGATGGACCAAGGCCAGCGCGATGACCAGGTCCGCGGGCCCTCGATCCATTACGGACATGCGCTCTTCGTTCGCCCACCCGATCCTGGGACTAGGATTGGTCAGGTCGAGGATCAGCGGAAGCATACCTGAGTCACCGTTCTTGACGGCTTCCAGGTAGTTCAGCTCGACGCACGCTGGGTCTATGTCGAAGGATACAGTTGTGGCCCCTTTTTCGCTCGCTATTCGACTATAGACGCCGGTGTTCGCACCCAAATCCCAGACGGTCTTACAGTCCACCATGTCCAATAACTGATTGACCAGGCGCAACTTGTGCTGCAGTCCCTCGGCAGTGTAACTATCATCCTGATAGTAATCCACCCACTCAGTACCCTTGGCAGACCATTTCAGCCCTTTGATGACAGACTCCAGACTGTCGATCAGGCCAAGCATGGATTGTTTGCTCATCTTTGAAGGAGTTTTCTGCTTGTCAATAATGACGTCTTCATAGCGCTTTTGGCTCTTGGCATGCAGATGGATATGCAGGAGCATCGAGAACGAGAAACGAGTCCGGTACGGCAAGACCGAGCTTGCTATATCCAGTGGAACGCCGTCTATGTATATGCGAAAGAGCTGGTTGAACCTCACATCCTTCAGAGACATCAGCGCGAGAGGTGCGAGAAAGTGCTGGCAAAATTGTTTATAGGCGATCCACGGGTGCCCCTCTACATAATTCTCAAAGGAAAGAGTATCTATGAGCACCGGCCTGCCTCTCAGAAACTGTATGTTGTAGGCGCTGGCATCTTTCAGGATCATACCGTGGTCCAATGCCTTCTTCTGAATCTCAAGCGTAGCCAGGGCAGCATCCTTTAGCTGGCTAAAACACCACTCATAGGGATATGAGATGAAGGGTATCATCTCCGGTTTGAGGACTTTGTAGGCTCCTTGGACCCCAAGCGGCGAAGTGGCGACCTCTTCATGAGCCACCATTAGTCCCGCCTCGGCCAACTCACGGTAAAGGCCGGACTCGATTAGCTGATCATAGTGGACCTTGTACTTCTCGTTTACTTGCCGATAGATAGCGCCGTCCAGGGTGAAAAGCGAGCCGCTTGGATCCCTGAACGAGCTCGATACTCGTTCGCCACTCATTTTGTTTGCCTCTTGGATAGGAGACGCTGATATCCCTGTTTGATCCTGCGCCAGAAGGTTTTTACGAAGAATGAACCCGCCAGCACACCGGCAGCAATCATCTGAAGAAGATAGCTCCCCGTGCCCGGATCAATATAGGCATACGATTTTGACATGCTCAGCACCATCAGGCACAGAACAATCAGAGTACACATCATCTACAATCCTTTCTGTTTTTCATTATGTCACTCGCCGGAATGCTTCTACTCAGTGGACACACCGCCAGAGGCTCAATAGGTCCACTTGTTCTTCAGGATCCATTTCAGCGGCGTCCACTTGTCTTTCTTCATTGCCGGGCTGACGCTCCCTATCATCCAGCAATTCTTGCCGCAATTCCTGGCCAGTTTCCGGACTTCCGCCGCACGCTCGCTCTTCCAGATGGTTTCGAAATCGGTTTCCTTTATGTTGCCCATGCTTTCATCGAGGACATTGCAGGCCTTGATGTCACCCCACGGCTCGCATAGGAACAAATTCTCACCCATCTCGCAGGGCATGAGGCGCTTGCCGCCATTCACGTAGTTGATGATCCCGTGATTGAAGTAGGCCCTGAACCAGTTCTTCACACGCCGAGTCTTGAACAGCTCCCTTATCAGCTCTCTGAATGCCTCCGAGACCTCTTCCTTCTTTGTGATCTCATTGTCGAGCTTGTGGAAATAGTAGGCGTTGTGGACGATAGCGGTCGCGAATTCCAGGTTCAGGCCCTTTGCCAGCTCATATAACTCCAGAAGATCCTTCGCATTGCGGTCGGAAACCGTAATGCCGAATCCTATGTCCTTCATTCCCATGCGCTTAAGCTGGAGAAGTGTGCGAAGCCCGTGATCGAATCCGTCGGGGATGCCTCGCAACTCATCGTTCGCCTTGGGCAGTCCCTCCAGGCTTATGCGAATGCCGATCTCCCCGTCGAACTTCTTTGCCAGTGCGACAACGCGCTCAGTGAAATAGCCGTTTGTGCTGATGCAGATCCTCTCGCACTTCGGCTTCACTATGCGGACTATCTCCTCTAGCTCTTCACGAAGGAAGGGCTCGCCTCCCGTTATATTCAGGAATTTCAGGTGCGGAAACCGCTCATAATACTTAGGGTCCATCTCCTGCTCCCTCGAGGTGGGGAACTGCCATGTGTTGCACATATGACACTTAGCATTACAGCGGTATGTCGCGACTAGAATGCCTTCCATACGAATATCTCCTAACCAAAAGCGACCAAATGCCCCTGCATTTGGTCACCAATCTACTTCAGAGGTTGCAATATCACCGGAGGCTTGCCACTAGCAATCAGCTTCCGGGCGAGTCTACCTCGAACTCCTGCCGCAGATACGGATAGGCCAGTTTGATGAACTGAACCAGCCTGTTTGATGCTTCCTGATCGGTCTCCACTACTTCCGTCGAGAGCCTGATCATGGCGGACGGCTGGATCGTCCTGAATCTGAGTCGGTGGAAGAACAGCTTGACCTTGTAGTTGCCAAGGAATGTCGAAGCGCTCCCATTCCCGGCAAACCAGAAGATGAATGCTCGTCTTCCCATGTCGCTATCAGTTATGAGGCTAACCGCCGGGAAAGTCCCTTCGTTTGTCCGAATCATGATCTTGTGCTTGTCTACTATCTGCAGTCCCTGCCCCTCCAGACAGAACTCCGGCTGGTGGAAATCGCCCAGATCCGTGCCATAGACGACCGCCAGGTCCACTGTAGGATGGTCCGGGTGCTGATAGAACCTTACAAGGAGGCTGCAAGACGGCAGCCCCTTGTACGTGCTCTCGTCGAATCTGCCATTCAAGCCGCTCCAGCCGTCTATATCCATTGGGATTCTGCTGAAGTCCGTCTTTGGGCGACCTTCCATGGCAAGAGGCCTGGCCGACCTCACCATGAGCAGCGTCAGACCGAGAATAACTGCTAAGACATAAGCACGGAGTTGAATTTTAGGCATTTGACCAACCTGGCTATCAGAATAAGCAATCCAAAAGCCATCACAATCTCCACATAGGGTGCTATGTTGTCGTGGAAAAATCGCATGGCATCAGATCCCTGATATTCGCCGACGATGGATACGAGCGCGATCCGAATTGAATTGACCAACACGGCCAGCGGAAGCGTCGAGAGGAACAGAATGCCCCTTCCCAACCGAGACCCTTCAGTGATATACAGGAAGAGCGCCGTGATGGCTACGAGAGTGACCGTCATCCTGAACCCACTGCAGGCGGCTCCCACATATACCGGAAGGTTTGGCATGACTATGGTCGTACCTTCCCTATACACGTCGAATGTCAGAAGCTTCAACAGCAGAGTAGCGCCGGCCGTGGACAGCACCTGTATACGGAAACTAATCATTGTGAGCAAGAATGAAGGGAGAACACACATGAAATAGAGGTAACCGATGGGAAAAGCCAGTTGCCTTGACATCTGACGGCCGAAGAGCACCATGACCAGTCCGCCAAGCAGCACAGGAAAAGTCAGTCCCACCACGGTATTCGCGTGTGCCCAACCAGCGAAAACAATGCCGACAATGGCTGCTAAGATTATAATATAACCAGGCGCGTAGCTTGCGATGGGTATATTCCTCAGATTCTTCTTGTTCAGCCAGATCAAGAAGAGCGAGATTGCAGGAATCAGTATGCCGTGCGAGTAGTAGCTTTCCTTAGCCATCCACTGGCCATACCACATATGGAAAGTCGGCCCGTATATCCAGCCTACCAGCCCCACGCATACGGCAATCGGTATGTATGCAGGCCAGCGCAGATCCCGAATCGTGATCGCGTCCTTCGAGACTTCTCTCGATTCATTTTGATGCAATTCAACGGCCTCCATATCACCAGGCCCCCGTGCCTTTTAAGACTGCCGGTATCGTCTTCAACAGTATCTTCACGTCTAGCCACAGAGACTGATTGCGAATGTACTCCAGATCGAGCTCGACCCACTTTTCGAACGGTATGCTGCTTCTGCCTTGTATCTGCCACAGGCACGTCAACCCGGGCTTCACAGCCAATCGTCCGCGTTGGCAGGCGTTGTATTTCTCGACCTCCCTTGGCAGCGGAGGTCGAGGCCCGACCAGGCTCATGTCGCCTTTCAAAATGTTAATGATCTGCGGCAATTCATCCAGGCTGGCTTTCCGCCATATCGCACCCACCTTTGTGATCCGAGGATCCTTCTTTATCTTGAATATCGGTCCCTCGGCCTCATTGAGATGGCCGAGTTTGCTCACCAGCTCATCCGCATTCACATACATGGATCGGAACTTGTATATCAGGAAGGGCCGACCATCCTTTCCTATCCGGGTCTGCTTGAAAAACACCGGCCCCGGAGAATCCAGTTTGATCATGGCGGCAGAAATAATGCCTATGGGGACTGCCAAAGGCAGAATGGCAATCGAGAAGGCAAGGTCGGCTCCGCGCTTTACCGCCAACTGCCAGCTGGAAAGCCTTGGACGCACCGAGGGTTCGGCGTCTTCCACGGCCTTCAATGGTTGATCCCCGGCTCTAACGTCCATCCCTGCTACTCGGCTCCCTCCACTTTATTGGAGTCTTCCTCCTCTGGGATGGCGCTCTTCACTCGTCCAGCGAGAGCCGGCTGATTCTTGCCATTGCCCAGTAACTCTTCGTATCCGCTGCGGAAGTAGTAGAACCCATGGCTATCTTCGGGATTGACCATATTCAATACTACACCGAGGACATTCGCGCTCACCTGATCCAGGCGCTTGCAGAACTCGACTTCCGCCCCTCGGGGGACAGTTCCGGCCGCATACACGATCAGCACATTCTTAATAAAAGAGGCCAGTTGGACACTATCGGCAAACGCAACACCGGCAGGGCTATCGAAGACGATGAAATCCGCGAGATCATTGATGGCAGTCACGAACTTGCCCATCTCAGGCGAATGGAAAAGCCTCATGGGGTTTGCAGGCAGCGGACCGGACGGTAGCAATAGCAGATCCGTAATCTTGGTTGGCTGGAGAGCATCCGTAAGCGCCAGTTGGCCTGCCAGCACGTTGCTCAGGCCCTTTTCGTTGTCTACGTGGAAGATGACGTGCTGCGAAGGCTGCCTGAGGTCGGTATCTACCAGGATCACTCTAGCGCCGTCTCGTGCCAGAGTAGTTGCGAGATTCGCGGCTGTGATTGACCGCCCCACATCCGGCTCTGCACTTGCTATAAGAATAGATCTGCTCTCCAGAGGTGTCTGATCGATTGACAGATTGGTAGACAACATCTGGTATGACGTATCCACTGCCAGGAACCGGCGCTCTTCTACCAGTGAATGGTGCCTGGCCATGGGAACGGCTGCGAACACAGGCAGTTTCAACAACTGCTCCACTTCCTCGGGAGTCTTTACACTATTATCGAGATAGTTCAGGAAAAACGCCACGCCGGCACAGAAAACGGGGCTCAGTATGAAAGCGAGGATCAGCTTCATTTGCTTTCTTGCGTCGGCCGGATACGTCTTGGCCGTATCCACGACCTGGATGGTGCTCACGTTCTCGGCTTCTTGACCCCGGATATTAGCCTCATCCAGTTTCTGACGCAGCAGAGAGTACGTATTAGTCGCCGACTGCTCATCGAGTTCCAGTTTGGCGAGCTGCATTTCTTTGTCAGGCAGGGCCTCTAGTTTCTTATCGATCTCCGACAATATGCCCCGCGCTGCCGTAATCGCGGCTGTTTCCGCAGAGGATTCAATCATACTCTGGATGTAGTTCTGGCGCACAATATCGTGACCCGGGTCTAGTGACTTTGTGATACTGGCTGTAATGTCCGAACCGACTTCAAGCATCTTCGACTGTGTCGCGGCCAACTGCTTATTGATCGCCTGAACCTCCGGATGCTCCGGTGTGCGTGTCCGCAGCATCTTTTGAAGCTCGCCTTCTCCCTGCGCGAGCTGCGATTGCAGGCCCTGCCACACAGGGTTCTTGGCCATGGTCTGAGAGGTGACACGGAGGTTATCCGGATACGCCTTCATCTGTCTCTCAAGGTTGGCGAGCCTGGCATTGGCCTGTTGGGCCTGCATATCATGTTGAGCCAGAGCAGTCCGCATCTGTGCTGCTTCCGAAATCAAAGCAGACGTCTGGTCACGAAGCATCACAGCGCCTGATTCTACCTTGAACTGACGAAGCTTTTCGCGGATATTTCCGAGGCTCACCTCAGCCTTTGGCAATTGCTGCTCAATAAAGCGTTTAGAGCGCTCAACTCCACTGTAGTTGAGTTCCTTGTAGTAGTTCTGGAACTCCCTGGCAGCGATATCTGCCGCTGCCTTTGCCACGTCCGGGGAAGGGGATTGGACTCTGATGGCCAGGATCATCGTATCCAGCACTGGAGAGGCATCCAGAGTCGAGAGGACTTCGTAAGGATCAGCGGTGATCTGAAAGCGCATCAGCGTGTCGGCGGATCTCTGCATAACCGTCTGGCTCTTCACTAGCTGAACAAGGTTTGCCAGCCGAGTCTTGGGATCAATAGCGACGTATGCCGGAGCAAATATGTTAATCTTATCATCGCCTGGAGTCTTCTCCATGACGGTCGTGTAGGCCTCATACTTCTGAACGCCCATGTAGTTGCTGGCGATAACAATCGAAACACAGATCACCGTCCCGATAATGATCAACCATCTACGCCTGCGTAATATCCGGTAATATTGCCAAAGCTCCATGCAGTTACTGTTCTCCCTCCAAGACTTACAGTCCCCAGTATCGGAACAGGTAGCTGGAATTGACGATGATGGAGAGCATGTTTCCAATCTTCGTCCAGTCGGGCTTGCTGGATTCTGCAACATACACAACGTCACCGGGCTGCAGCATGATGTTCTGGGTCAAATCCCCTCCTTTGACCAGCTTCCCTATGTCCACCTTTATTCTCTGAGGACTTCCCGGATCTCCTCGAATGATGTACGTGTCCTTGAGAGTGCCTTTGGGCGTCGGGCCGCCCGCAGTGGTTATCGCGTCCATTACGGTAATGTTTTCCTTCAGGCGATACATCATCGGGCGCATCACTTCCCCGAGAACGAAGTACTTGTTCTTGGTATCCTCGGGAATGAAGATGGTATCCCCATCCTTCAACTGCATGTTTTGCGACATATCACCATCAAGGAAAAGCTTGCGCAGGTTTAGGGGATCGGCCTCTTGCGATCCCTTGTGTGTGAGCGTTGCCTTTTCCAGCCAGGCTATCTCATTGTAGCTGCCTGCCCCCGCAATCGCCTCCATGATCCTTTCCCCCTGCTTGAATGGCACTGGCCCCGGCCTGTTCACCTGACCCAGCACAAAGACTCTCGGATCACGGACCCGACTTAGGGTCAATTGGACTTTGGGCTCGACAAGATACTTGCTCAGCGCTGTTCGAATCACTTCAGCAACCTCGTCCTGAGTCAGGTCCTGAACACGAATTTGGCCGACAAGAGGAACGCTTATGTAGCCGCTCGGATTGATTGCCTGCTCGGCGGAAAGCTCCGGTTCGCCGAAGACCTGCATACGGATCACGTCGTCCGGCTGAAGCTTATATCCTTCAGGCTCGGGCTGAGGCGCCGCTGCCTCCGCGGGAGTTGTCGGTTGTGCAGGAGGCGCGCTGATATCCGGCGAGGGTGCAGAACCGGCCGTATCTCCGTCCGCTTGCGATTGAGCCATGCTCACAGTCGAACACACAGCAATGAGCATACAAGACAGGAGTATTACGAGGGTTTTATTCATCTTTCGTTCCCCTGGGGCAAGCTTATGCGAATCTTATGCCTATCCTGGTAATTATTATGGCGTATCGCAGATATGTCGTTAGCATATACGCAAATCCAGTCAACACAGTTCCTATTGGCACGCCGAGCCCTCTGCAAACCATGCCGCCGTCCTCTCAAGGCCCTCACCAAAACCTACTGTGGGCTTGAACCCCAACAAGGCTTCGGCTTTCCTGATATCCGCCAGTGAGTGCTTTATGTCGCCTGGTTGCGGCGGGCCGAACACAGGCTCTATTGATTTCCCCATGATATTGTTAAGGCTTCCCACAAGATCGAGAAGGGTGTAGCTTTGTCCGCAAGCAATATTCAGGGTCTCCCCGGCGACATTGGGCTTCACGCATGAAAGAAGGTTGGCTGAGACATTGTTCGCGACGTAGGTGAAATCCCGTGATTGCAGCCCATCACCGTTTATCACAGGCCGGCTATCCTCCAGCATGAGGCTCAGGAACTTCGGGATCACGGCCGAGTACTGCGAAGTGGGGTCTTGCCTGGGGCCGAAGACGTTGAAGTACCTGAGGCTGACGGTCTCCAGTCCGTAAAGCGTGTAGAACATGCGGCAATAATACTCTCCGGCCAACTTCGTCAGCGCGTATGGGGAAAGTGGATTGGTCGGCATGTCCTCCAGTTTCGGAAGAGTGGGAGTGTCCCCATATACCGAGGACGATGACGCATACACCACTCGTTTCACGCGCGCATCCCTGGCCGCCACCAGCACGTTCAGAGTGCCCGTGATGTTCGCCTCATTCGATCCGACGGGATCGCTAACCGAGCGAGGAACGGAAGGGATCGCCCCCTGGTGCAGAACGTAGTCCACTCCCTTCACGGCCTGGCGGACCGTCTCCAGATCAACGAGACTGCCTCTGATGAGCTCTATCTTCTCCAGGTTGTGCCGGATGTTCTCGATCTTGCCGGTTGCAAAGTTATCGAGCACGCGCACTCCCTCGCCCATCTCGACAAGCTTGTCAACAATATGGGAGCCGATAAAACCGGCCCCCCCGGTGACAAGGTATAAACTCATCCGTCCGTCCTGACTGCTGGTGTCGTATGCTGCAAAAGCATGCGAATTCCTTTTCGCGCGTTTTCCAGTCCTATGCTGCATGTTAGCATCCCTTTCCGCTTGTGTCAAGGCACGGCGGCAGGAGAGTGTCCGCAGAAATATTCAATCACCTCACGACAAACACTCTGATTGGCCCGATTCTTGCAATGACAGCATTGGGAGCCTTGCAGAGGTACAGGGGCAGGCACAACGTTATACGTGTGCCTCTTGAGGCTTGTGAAAGGAAGTGTTGCAAAGTGAGACTAAGGGCAGTGCTTGTAGGCTTCGCCGTGGTCGGAGCCTTGTTGGGTTCAGCATTGGGCACTCAGGCAAAACCCGCACAGCAGAGCGCGTTTCTTACCGAGTATGCGGGAAGTGTTCAGGAAGTAATACAGCAGGTTGAGGCCAACCGTCTGGTTGCGCTTCGTTACGCTAAGCATTTCAGAATGGATCCGGCGTCAGTGCTTGTTTACTTCCGGAATGAGCTGTCACTGGCGACACTGGACGAATCAGCCTCGTTGGTGGTGTATTTCATCGGCGACTCCAGCCAGATTGACAACGAGACCAGGGCATTTAAGAAAGGTACTAAGGTGTTCGTTGACAGGCAAGGCGTGCCTATTCTGGAATTCGGAACGGGCAATCCGCTTGGGACGTCTATAGAGCCGGCCAGCAGCCCGGCCGATCAACTCCACAATCCAGGCTCGACCCAGGAGACCCCCGGCCCCACTCTAGCTGCACAGCCGGCGCAGCCCCAGCCAGGGCCGACTAATCCTGTCGTGTCGCCGACCGATACTACTATTCCAGGCATCACAACGCCGAACATATCACCGACGGCTCTGCCAACTCCCTCTCCAACGGCCTCGCCGACTGTGATTGCTTCAACACCCCCGGCGGGTGACGGCGGTCCGTTGATCCCTGAGATCAATCATTCGAGGAGTTCGAGCTGGGTCGCTCCATTGGGACTTGCGGGAGCGTTGGAAGCCCTCGCCGGTGGAGGCGGAAGCAGCGGCAGTTCCGGTTCCTCCGAGAACCCCAGGACGGACGGCAATGGAGCAGGAGCAGTGCCTGAGCCTGCAAGTATGACAATGATAGCAACAGGTCTCGCAGCTTTCGCCAGCGGGATCATCTACAGAAGGCGAAAAACGAAATAAAGGGCACGGATTCAAGAAGTGCAAAAAAGGCACCCCGACAACCGGGATGCCTTTTTTCGTTCTAGAACGTTGCCGAGAACTGCGCTCCGTAGTATATGTCGCCCTTGATCGAAGAAGCCTGCAACTTCAGCGTCGGTATGATGTTGTAGGAAGCGGCCAAGTTCCAGTCTTCGGTGTCGTATTCGCCCACCAGCCCTATCCCCATGGGGAGCTTCCCGCTCACGCCGAAGAAGAGGCCGCTCAACGATCCGCCGGTCCCGAAGCCGCCGTGAACCTTCATATCCTGGAACAGCAATGGGGCTCCGCCGGTGACCGGTATGCCTACGGTTGCAGCCACATACACGCTTCGGCCGTCATATAATCCGCCCTTGCCTTCCGTGTCATCGGATATATCCCGCACCCCGATAGCCACCGAGGGCGTGAAGCTCGTCTCCGGCACCACCTGTATGGCGGCGCTGACGGCGTCGGCATTGTCCGGTCCGAAGTCCTGGAACCTGGCCCCTTCAATCTCGATCTTCGAGATGCCGACCTGAGCCCAATAGGCCTTAAAATCCTCGCTGGCAGCGGCGGCGTACTCTGCCTTGAGCCCCGTCAGGATATGCCCTGTGGGCGTCAGTATCAGCCGATCTGCCAATACGGGGCCTGCCACCAGGCAGCATAGCACAATGATCGCAATTAGTTTGAGCATCCATTCCTCCTACCTTGAATCATCGAAAGGCAAAACGCTTCCTTCCATGGTAGTTATATGTTCGGCGTACACCTTTTGTTTCACCTTCTCGATGTTCGCCTGATTTCCATCCTTGCTCGTATCCACAATGGCGACGAACTCCACATTATGCGACTTTGCCGATGGCCGCTGGCTGCTGACACGGTAGCGCTTGTACCTCTGAGTTACGACGGACAATTCCCCTCTTCCTGCGAGGATCTCCAGGAGATCATCGAAAGCGATTATTCCGTCGGTGCTGTAGCTGACCAGGATGAACCGGGCCTTAGTTCCATTCACTAACTCACGGAAGGCATTGGCCGCCGAACTGCGATAGCAGTACCGACTCCGCCGGTGGGTGACCCAGTCCTGTCGGATGGCAGCCTTTCCATTGCCTTTCTGCCGTGCCTCGAACCTCGGGCTGATGGGCGGCTTATCCCAGAGAGCGACCGTATTCAGCAAATGGTAGTTCGCCCCATACTGATGCTGGTTATAGGGTGGGTCGAGGTAGGCGATATCGCACGTCACGCGATCGAG